>JALSIL010000210.1 GCA_026990095.1 Lysobacterales bacterium | reverse complement strand
TCTCAACGATATAACGCACATACAAACCCGAAAGCGTAAAGGTTTTGCCTGTTCCTGCACTGGCTTCAATCAGTTTTTTGCCTTCTAAATCCGCTGTATAAAGGTTAAAGTCCATTTTTATTTACCTCAATTGCATCACATAAAATTTCGATGATTGTTTCTACTTCAATGCTGTAATCGTAATCCTGAATTAAAGATTTAAAATACTTTTGCCCTTCTGAGGGATAAGAAGCAATACCTTCCTCAAAAGATTTTAGGTAAGCTTCTGTCTTTTTTACACCCACATCACGTTTTCTTATTGTTAACAAAGCTGGAGGATAAAACAGCCACGGATGCGTATAAGAATTTATCCAATGACCAACAATTGCTGCTAAAACTTGGTCGTAATCCGCTAAGGGTGCAAACACCAAGGTTTTGTCTTCAAAATAAAGGTAACTGTAGTTGTCTGATTGATAACACAGGTGTTTAATCCAGTGTTGGCAGATTTGTTTGGCAGCTGCTTTTTTCGGGTAAATAGACACCAGTTGTTGCAAAGCATCAACTTGAATTGAACCAAATAGTTTGCTGCCATCAATCGTCTGTTCAATTAAATGGTTGGTGAGCGAAAGTGCATCTTTTTTATCGTGCAATGGCTTTATCAGCGCATCATAGCGTTGCAAATAGATTTGCCCGGATTGGTTATCTGAAATGATGCCTGTTTTGAGTGCTGTGCCCATGCCGTGTTCAAAAATGGTGTTTTTGAGCTGCCATTGTTCCAAGGCATCGGGTTGGTAGGTTTCGGCATCTTTTAAACTATCGGAATAAATTGAGTTGTTGATATTGGCTCTATTTTTAAGAAAATAATCCAAGGGATCAGTAAAAAATTTAGCCAAATCACTCAAATGAATTTCATTCGTCCGTTCCAGTTTCAAGCTTAAATCAGGTGCTTTTAATTGAGTTTTGCTTTGGTAAAAGTGTTGTGCCAAATGGTATTTTCGGTGGTTGTAACTCAACAAATAATCCTTATTGTCTTCAAAATAAACCCGATTGAATCCGTGCATTTTATGCGCACAAACCTGAAACTCATTGTTGGTTTTAGTCTGTAAATAACTGATTAACTCAGATAAAAGTACCGAAGGAGGTTGCTTGTCATTGGTTTTGGAATTAAAACCAATATAGCTAAAAATGAGCTGTTGACTGTTTTCACTTAATGCCGTGAGTAAGAGGTTTTTATCGCGTTGGCGAGTGGATTTGTTTAATCGTGGCAATTTGTTGTTAAAAATATCCAAATCATTTTTTATCTCAGGTTTGGGAAATTCGTCATCATTTAATCCCAAAATAATCAACAACTTAGCATCGACAATAAAAGCATTCTCCCACGTTTGAAATCGTATGCCAATCTGCCCTTCACTGCGGTAATTGTTTTCGGTGATAACATTCTCGACAATAGCGTTGACAATCACCAAAGAAATTTGCTCCTCACTTCCCAAAGTTTGTTCAACTAATTTAGTGCTCAGTTGTTTAAAAATAAGGCTTTCAAAATCCTCTTGTGCATCGTTGTATAAAAAGTCTCTGCAAAGATTTTGAATCGAGCTAAACCATTGTTGTGGCGTTTGTTCTTTTTGAAAACTTTTATAGGTTTTAAACCACAAGTTTAAAAAGGCAAAGACTTGGCAAAAGACCTGTTCTTGACCCGAAAAACCACCAAAAGTTGATAAATATTTGCTGTCATTAACCTCGCCTGCTAAATAACCCGACAACCAACGGTTTTCACCAAATTGCCATGTATTGCCCTCTTTGGTTTCAAAACCTAAATCGCCTTTTTGTGCGGCGTTATAAAAATTACGGATATTGGAGTCCATAATCCACTTTTTAATACGTGGCAAGTCATCTTCGCTGAGTTTGAATTGGGTCAAAATGGTTTTTTGAGAAAGTAAATCATACAGATTATTTGCCGTCATTTCTTGCGTAAAACTCTCAAGCAAACTCATCAAACTCACGACATAATGGCTGTCCGCCAAGCGTACGCGGTCAATGTGGAAGGGCAAATAATCACTTTGCTTATCTGTTTGCCTGTATTCAAAACAATGCCGTATGGCATCAACATAATCATTAATATCAGGCGCAACCACAATAATGTCCTCAGGATTTAGCTGTTTATCCTTATCCAAAGCACGTAAAATATCGTCCTTAATCACTTCAACTTCACGCATGGTATTGTGGCAAGCGTGCACCCTAATGCTGTTATCGCACGGATAATTTTGAGGGGTTTGGGACATTTCCAACAAATCCTTTTTGACGCTTTGCAATAAAGTGTGTGGCTGGGCTGATAGTGAAAAACCCTCATCTTCAATCAGATTTTCATCCAAAAAAGCATCAAATATAGCCATTTTGCTACGCCCTAAACTGGATAACAAGGCATTACCTGCCTCAATACCCGCATCGCTAGGGTTTTCTAAAAGTGCCATCCGTTTGGCACTTTTCATCTCGCGTAAATCGTACCAATAAAAATCAGGGCACGGGTTGGACAGTAATAAATGCAAATCCCGCACGTGAGATAATTTTAAAATGGCGTCTTTTTGAAAGGTGGATAATTGTTCGGTGGCAAACAAAATAATATTATCAGGATTTTGCTTAAAATCTTTTTTAGCATCAAAAGCGTCGAGTAATTGCACTGGTGACTTTTCTGACAAATCATCCAACAACTGCAACCACAAATCCGCTTGCCATTCTTGCTCCTTTTTGAGCTTAAACTCCCCTTTATCCCATTGGTTTATCACTTCTGGGCGTTCATCGCAGTATTTGAGCAGGGTTTGTGCGATTCTTTGTGCGCTATTAAAGTTGATTAAATCGCTGTCTTGCTTTAAAAATTCATAGGTCTTTTGGGTTTTAATGGCATGAAATATTTTCCACCGCAACACATCCGCACTAAAAACATTGTGCTGATGGCTTGCTTGTGCCACATTTTTTAAAATTTCCCAATTAAACCTCAACGGCATGATAAATTTAATCTGTGCATAAACACCCAAATCATTTGCAATCGACTGTTTTAACCACTGCATGCACGAGTGATTCGGAACGACAATCCAATTTTGTGCAAAAAGCGTATCCGTACTGCGTACAATTTCCAACAACTTTTTATAAAGCTGTTTATACGACACATGGGTGTGGAGGTTTAACATATTCGACCTGAATTTATCATGGTAAGAATGATAGCAGATGTTATTCTCAAAAGGTGAGAATGGATTTTGTTTTTTATAAAAACTTTAGTAGCAAGGTAATTGTAGAGCTGTACCCCACTATTAAGACAGGTAAATTGATTTTTTAGTAGAATTTCTTCGTTATAATACAACAATTAATGAGGAAAGAACAATGAGTAAAAAAAGAAGAAACCATACGCCTGCTTTTAAAG
>JALSIL010000209.1 GCA_026990095.1 Lysobacterales bacterium | reverse complement strand
GATGACTGCCAAAGAATGGTTAAAGCCGCATTTGATTCGGATGAAATCAGGCAAAAACATAATTTAACCTCAGCCAATTCAATAAACATCTCACGCTTACTTGCCCAAGTTTGTTATTACTTTGAAATCGCAAGTAGGCACCCAAAAGGAAATTTGGTTGTATCAGTTCCTAGTGGAAATTTTGGTAACTTAACCGCAGGATTAATTGCACGACAAATTGGTGCACCAATTAAGCGTTTTGTGGCGGCAACCAATGCCAATGATACTGTGCCACGTTATTTGATGGAAAACATCTGGTCACCTAATAAAACAATCGAGACAGCATCCAATGCTATGGATGTCAGTGACCCAAGTAATTGGCCTCGTATAATGTCCTTATTTAACAATAATATAGACAAGGTTAAGCAAGTTGTTTCTGCGACTATAAAAGACGATGAACAAACCTTTATTGCCATGGAACAACTGCAAATTGAAGGCTATATTGCCGAACCGCACACCGCTATTGCTTATGCTGGATTGGTTGAAACTTTATCCGATGATGAACAAGGTGTTTTTATTTCAACTGCACACCCGACTAAATTTATTGAAACTGTGGAAAAAGTGTTAAAAATCAACTTGGATTTACCCGAAGCCTTGGCACAGGTAAAAGATTTAGAAAATTTATCCGTTACCGTGACCAATGACACAAGCAAATTTAAGCAAATGTTGTTAAAATAAAGACATTACACAAAATAATTAAGGAGTAAAAAATGAACAACAATAACGTAAGACATATCCAACCCAGGCAACCCTTTCCGATAAAGACAGCTATATTTGGTGCTATTATATTGCTGGTTTTAATGTTTGGGTCTAAATTATATAAAACAGTACCCGTAGGTCACGCCGCCGTTGCAACACTGTTTGGCAAAATCGTGGAACAAAGCTATCCTGAAGGGTTGCATATTCCTGTTAATCCTTTGTACGCATGGCACACGTTTGATATTCGTGAAAAAACTCATAAAGAGCATGCTCAAGTGCCATCACAAGATCAACTGCAAACATCAATTGATGTCAGTGTGCAATACCGATTGAATGGGGCACAAGTGGCAAAAATGCTGCAATCAACAGGTGATATGAATCAGTTAATTGAAGTTCAGTTGGTTCCAAAATTGCGTTCATTGCTCAGAGAGCAAGGCAAAACAATAAAACGAGCTGAGGATTTCTTTTTAGAAGAAACGCAAGATAAATTACAAACTGCTTTATTGACGGGTTTACAAGAATACCTTGAACCAAAAGGTGTAATCGTTTCTGCTGTGTTAATTCGCGATATAACTTTACCGAATTTTATTACTAAAGCCATTGAGTCTAAAAAAGAACGGGAACAAGCGGTAGAAAAACAAAAGGCAGAACTTGAAAGGTTTAGGACAGAGCAACAACAATTGGTTGCTCAAGCCGAAGCACAGCGTCGTGCTGCGGAAGAAGAAGCCAAGCAAAAAATAATCTTAGCTGATGCCCAAGCTTATGAGATTAAGAAGGTTAATGAGGCGATTGGCAGCAATCCCAGCTATATAAAACTAATGAGTTTAGAAGCATTGAAATCAATATCAAAAGATCCCGCATCAAAGATATATTTCATGGACAGCAATTCTCCACAGCCGTTGCCGTTAATGCACTTATCAGACAAAAAATAGCATTTATTTCACCTCATAATGTTGCAGTCTCTGTGTTTGAAAATGGTCATTTTCATTTGTAAAATCACATTTCAATCATGATACTGCAACATGCTAAAGCAAACTAAATTGCTATTTGTAAATATAACAGGATTATGAAAAAGCTAACCGATTTAAAAGTACGTTTTGTAGGGGCTGGTAATATGGCGGCCAGTTTAATTGGGGGGCTAATTAAGCGTGGTTTTTTGCCCTCACAAATCTCTGCTAGCGACCCAGGACATCACCAACGGCAAATATTAACTGAAAAATTTGGTGTGCATACTTATCAGGGTAATAATGAGCATTTTGGTGTTCCTGATGTGGTTATTTTAGCAGTTAAACCGCAAATCATGAAAATTGTGACTCAAGATATTAAATACAGTGTTATCGAAACAGGGGCTTTAGTTATCTCAATTGCTGCAGGAATTAAAGTTGAACATCTGGAAAAATGGTTGTCTCAAGATGTCTCGATTGTCCGCACAATGCCCAATACTCCAGCCTTAATTGGTGAAGGTGCAACGGGCTTATTTGCCAATGATAAAGTCAGTAAAGAACAAAAGCACTTAACCGAAGGCATTATGGACTCAGTTGGTATTTCGCATTGGGTTGATGAAGAATTTAAGATTGACATCGTAACGGCGTTATCCGGTAGTGGCCCGGCTTACTTTTTTTTGTTTATGGAGTACATGCAAAAAGCAGCAATAGAATTGGGCTTAAAACCTGATGTGGCAGCCAAGTTAGTTGAACAAACTGCACTGGGATCAGCCATACTCGCTCAGCGCAGTATGGATAGCATTAGTTTATTACGTGAAAAAGTAACCTCACCCAAAGGCACCACAGAATCGGCATTAACTTCCTTTAATAACAATAAGTTAGAAACAACAATTAAACAAGCTATTGAGGCTGCATATGAACGTTCTGTGCAACTTTCCAAGGATTACTCATGAACGTGCATCTTGCCATCTATGATAGAAAAAATGCTGGAATAGTCAGTGCTGCCTTGCATTTAAAGTGCGATAAAGTTATTTTATTGCACCGCAAAGAACACGATGTTGAAGGCATTAAATCTGTGCTAGTTAATCGAGGAGTTAAATGCACTAGTCAAATGGTCTCCTTTGACCCAGCTCAAATTCGCAATATTTTAAAACATGTTTTAAAAGACAATACACAGCATGAACTGATTTTTAACGCATCTTCTGGTTACCGCATGATGGTATTGGTCTCATTGGAATATTTAACCTCAAAAAATAAGGATGCTTTTGTAGTGGATAAATTTACCAATCAATTGCATTGGTTACATCCAAGTGAAAATCCTTCGCAAACATTAGAAACACTGTTAAAAATCCATGAATACATCAAATTCACTTCATCACAAGTGCTCAGTAAAGGACAAACCCACCAAGAACCCAGAGATAGGCGAGCACTGACTCAATGGCTGATTGAAAATATAGCGAATTTTGGTGGATCTTTGGCGGCAGTGAATCATATTGCCATGCGTGCTGACATCTCTTTGAAATATAGGCTCGATAGAAACTATAAACGTAAACCACATTTACAAGCAATTCTTAACAAATTTGAAGACGTAGGGCTTTTGCATATTAACAATAATATTATCTATTTTAAAGACGAAGAAAGTCGCTTTTATGCTAACGGTGGGTGGTTGGAAAACCATGTGTTCAGTCTACTCTATGAAATGCGCAGTGAAAACCCAGCCATTAGTGATTTAGCCAAAGGCAT
>JALSIL010000208.1 GCA_026990095.1 Lysobacterales bacterium | reverse complement strand
TCAAACTCTCCATCGATAAACAAACCAAATTTTTTGTTATGTTCTTTTATCCAATTTATGGCGTTATCTGTGTTCTCTGGTGCGACACCGTAATCCATTGTTTCTAGTATTTTCATAATATTCATTATCTTACTCTTATTTGTAAGGTGGGTTTACCCACCATTTTGATTGTTTTGGTGGGTAAACCCACCTTACAGTTTTTTTTATAGAGTTGTCAGTGCTATCAACCCATTGCGTGTCTGAAACTGGCAGAATATTTGCCTGTTACATGGTGTTCCAATTGTCTTTCGATATCACCTAATAAACTGGATGCGCCAAATCGAAACAATTCTGGTTCTAACCAATCACGCCCTAATTCTTCTTTCATTAATATTAAATAAAGCAATGAGTCTTTAGCTGTGCTGATGCCTCCGGCTGGTTTGTAACCAATTTTATAACCCGTGCGTTGGTAATATTCACGAATTTGTCTGACCATGACCAAGCTTACTGGCAAGGTAGCATTTACCGATTCTTTACCTGTGGAGGTTTTGATAAAGTCCGCTCCTGCCATCATGCATACCATGGAGGCTTTGGCAACATTGCGAAAGGTAGCGAGTTCACCCGTTGCTAGGATTGTTTTTAAATGAGCATCACCACAAGCATCGCGAAATTCTTTAACTTCATCGTAAAGTTTTTGCCAATCTTGAGCAAAAACCAGTCTTCTGGAAATAACAATATCAATTTCGCTCGCACCTGCGACAACTGAGCGTCTGATTTCTTCCACACGCATATCAAAAGGTGTAAGACCTGCAGGAAATCCTGTTGAAACCGCTGCCAACTCCACACCACTTCCTTTTAAAAAGCCACAGGCGGCTTCTAACATCTCGTGGTAAACACAAACAGCTCCTGTGGTGATATTAAGTTTTCCCACGCCTAAAGCTTCAAGTATGTCTTTGCGGACAGGGTTTTTGGCTTTATTGCATAAACGCTTAACGCGATTAATGGTGTCATCCCCTGCCAATGTGGTTAAGTCGATGCAACTTAAGGCTTTGAGCAACCACGCTGCTTGGTGTTGTTTTTTAATCGAACGACGACCACTATAAGATTTGGCTCGCCGTTCGACCGCTGAGGTATTGACTTGGATGGACTCGACCCAATCGAGATTGAGCGGCATTCCTGGATTTCTTTTAATTTTATTTGTACTCATAAGTTTTACCATATTATGATGGGCGAAGCCCGTCTTATGTATTTTCTATTAATTGTTGCGCTGATTGTTCGTCGATTATTAAATCGGTTATTGTGTTTGTTTTTAATGCTGCTGATGTGGCGATGCCTTTTTGTTTGCCACCAACTAGTGCAATGACTTTTTTACCTTTGATGTCTTGGTTGGATAAACCCAAAGACAGGTCATTGGCTTTATCTTTTATTTTATTTCCATTTTTATCAAAAAACTCCCCCATAAAATCACCTACTGCTTGCTTGTCAATCATAGTTTGCCATGTGCTTTCTTCGATTAAACCCGTTTCATGCACATGGGCATTACTTTGGATTGAACCGATTCCAACGATAAAAATATCAGCGGTTTTGGCAAAATTTAGCATTTGCACCACACTTTGTTGCGATAATAGCATTTCTTTTTCTTGTACGTCCTTTGCCATATAAGGCACAGGCAAAAAATAAGCCTCACTGCAAGTGCGTTCTGCAATTTTGTGAATAACATCAAAAGGGTTGGTAGAAAATTTACGTGTCAATCCACCTGATACAGAAACAAATTGTAAATTATTGCCTTTGGTTTTGGGTAGATGTTCGATAACTGAAGACAATGTTCGTCCCTTGCCAATACCGATAATTTTATCTTTTGATTGTTTAAATAGTTGATGCAAATAGTTTGCTCCTGCACTGCCCACAGCATTAAATTCAGATTGTTCATCGCCTGCATCAAAATCAGGAACAACCGTGCAAGAATTTAAGTGGTATTTCTGAATAATTTTTTCTTCTAATGCTACGCATTCGACGGTGGCGCCTTCAACAAAAATCTTTACCAAATTATTAGCATGTGCAAGAGAGATGAGTCTATTGGCTTTTGCTGTTGACACATTCAAACGCTTGGCAACCTGACTTTGGGTGTAACCACCGATGTAAGAAAGCCACGCGGCCTTTGTTGCTAAATTAAGTTGTTGATTTGGCATTTGCTATTATGGAATATAATTCATTGAGTGAAATATATTTCATTGCTTGTCTAAAATCAATTAAAAATAGACATTTGATTAAAATTAAATTCGTAATAGCCCCAAATGAGATTGCCGCATCACAAGCTCCTAGCAATGACATTTTTTTAACTTTGCGACCTTTACGCTTTCTTAGCTAACTTTGCCTTACTAATACCTTAACTCCCTGTCAACCGTAAATACAATAATGGCAATTTCTTGGGTAATTCTTCAGCACGTTTAATGTGCACAAAAGAGCTTGAACCAAAAATATAGGGCAAATAATCGCTTTGGTATTGGTCGATTGAGATACAAAAGGGTTCGAGTCCGAGTTGTTTGGACTCAAGGATGGCATGTTTGGTGTCTTCAATGCCGTAACGCGATTCGTATTTGTCGAGATCGTTGGGTTTGCCATCGGTGAGAATTAATAGCAGTCTTTGTTCTGACCTTTGTTTGGCTAATTGTTGTGAGGCATAACGAATAGCTGTTCCCATGCGGGTGAAATAACCAGGTTTGATAGCATTTATCAATGCAATGGTTTTTTCATCGTACTTATCATTAAAATCCTTGATGGGGTAATAACGCACATGATTGCGGCGTTTGGATGAAAATCCTGCCAAAGCGAATTTATCGCCTGATGCATTGAGGCTTTCAGCAAAGAGAAATAAAGATTCACGAATTATATCAATGACTTTTTTGTCATTGGTGGCATAGGCATCGGTTGATAAGGATAAATCGGCAAGTAATAAAGTCGATAAATCACGGTAAGAATTTCGCAATTGTCGGTATAAACGCGGGTCTGTAGTGCTGTGACCAATTAATCTATCGGTATTGAAGGCAATATAGCTATTGATGTCAATCTCATCGCCATCGCTTTGGTTGTTAAACCATTGGCGTTGAGGTCGAAGGGAGTCAAATTGTCGGCGTAATTTTGCCGCTTGCCATTTGATGTCATTTGGTAACTTATTATCGTTTTCGTGTTTGGCTTGCATCAAAAACAAAGCACAATGGTCTTTTATCAACTGTTGCTTTTTATAATCCCATTCGGGCAATAGAACATCGCTTATCAACACCACATCGTCGTATTCTGATGAAGGGAAATCCAAATCTATTTTTATTTTGTTGCTGGTTTCTCCCGTTGTGATGCTTAAATGATCCAAATCATCAGCGGTGCGTATGGCATCATCGTCTTCTTCGTCTTCGGAATTTCGGTCTAAATTAACACACTCAGACCATGAAAACAA
>JALSIL010000207.1 GCA_026990095.1 Lysobacterales bacterium | reverse complement strand
CGATTACAATAAATTATTTAATAGCAATGTCAAAGGCCCATTATTTCTCTCTAAAGCGTGTTTGCCCTTATTAAAAAAAGCCAAAGGAACAATAATCAATTTGGTCGATATTCATGCCGACAAACCGTTAAAAAATTACCCTGTTTATTCCATGGCAAAAGCGGCAAACAAAATGATGGTTAAAGCACTGGCAAAAGAATATGCACCTGATATTCGCGTCAACGGCATATCGCCAGGCTGTATACTTATGCCATCTGATGAAAAAACCACCTATCAGAAAAACGAAATAATCAGTCGAACCGCTTTAGGCAGACAAGGTGGTGAACATAATTTATACCACGCTTTAAAGTTTTTGATTAAAAATGATTACATGACAGGTGAAATTATTAAAGTCGATGGTGGTAGAAGCTTGCATATGTAAAATTTCTAAAAGTTTCGGGTCATTAATGCCAGTTTAAAAAAAAATTTCAAATATTTTAAAACTAATGTATAATAAATAGGCTTTAAAGACGGGTGTCTTTAAAATCAATATCAAAAACAAGGAGAAATACATGAGTATCGCAAGAATTACAGAAATTACAGCTTCATCAGGCAAGAGTTTTGAAGACGCTGTAGAAAAAGGCATTGCTCGCGCAGCAGAAACCATTCAAGGCATCACGGGTGCGTGGGTTGAGTCACAAAAAGTTACGGTAGCAGACGGTAAAATCGATCAATACCGTGTTAACATGAAAGTCACATTTATATTAAAATAGGAGTTAAAAAATGAGTGTAGCACGTATTACAGAAGTTTCGGCTTCTTCATCAAAAAGTTTTGAAAAAGCCGTCAGAAACGGCATCAAACGCGCCACAGAAACATTAAGCAATGTTACGGGTGCATGGGTTGAATCACAAAAAGTAACCGTAAAAGACGGTAAAATTGATCAATACCGCGTCATTATTAAAGTGACTTTTGTTTTGAAATAAAAATTTAAAATTTTTTAAAAAAGGCAAATCGCATGGTTTGCCTTTTTTTTTGGTCATTAGTAAAGCTGTTACCCTAATTTATTGCCTTTTATATTGGATAATTGTACCATTTGGCTATGAATGATGAAAACAAAAAAGACCACGCCAAAGTTAAAACGATTCCACCGTTAATTCCGTTAACATTTATTGGGCTTGCTTGGTTGCTTAATCGTTTTATTTATCCTTTGTCAATACCTGTTGATGCAAGCATTCAAATAATAATTGCTTATATACTCATAGCAATAGCCAGCATTTTGTTTGGTTTTAGTTTGTATTTTTTCTTTAAGACTCGGCAAAACCCCGAGCCGCACACACCAACCAATGCTTTGTACACAGGCGGGATATTTAAATTGACTCGTAATCCTATTTATTTGGGGTTTTTGGTGGCACAAATTGTTGTTGCGATTAAATTGAACAATCTTTATGTGATTTTAACTCTCCCTTTTGTTTTTTATTTGTTAAATAAATGGGTGATTGACCCTGAGGAAATTTATTTGGAAAATCTTTTTGGGCAAGAATATCTGGATTATAAAAATAAGGTCAGAAGGTGGCTATAAATGAGTGCAACTAATGTCAAGAATAGTGAAATCGAACACTTTAATTCACAAGCGTCGTTTTGGTGGGATGAACAAGGTCCTTTTAAAACTCTGCACCACATTAACCCAGTGCGCACCGATTACGTTAAGCAATTTGTTGATTTAAAGGATACATCGGTTTTGGATGTGGGTTGTGGTGGCGGTGTGTTTTCAGAAAGCATGGCAGCGTGCGGTGCAACGGTAACGGCTATCGATTTGGCTCAAGAATCTTTGGAAGTGGCAAAATTACACCTTTATGAAAGCGGTCATAAAATTGATTATCAGAATATCAGAGTTGAGGATTATGCAAAACAACATGAGAACAGTACAGATGTTATTGTCTGCATGGAGATGCTAGAACATGTGCCTGACCCTCAATCGATTGTTAATGCTTGTGCAAAAATTTTAAAGCCTGGTGGTTGGTTGTTTTTATCCACCATTAACCGCTCTGCAAAAGCCATGATGTTGGGGATTTTTGTGGCGGAACACGTTATGGGATTGGTGCCAAAAGGCACGCATCATTTTGATCAGTTCATTAAACCCTCTGAGCTAGCAGCAGGCATAGAAAAAGCAGGACTGGAAGTTAATGATATCTGTGGAATGAAATACAATCCTATTTCAACCAAAGCATGGTTAGAGCAACACGATGTTTCTATAAATTACCTTGTTGCGGCTCGAAAGGGCTAACGGTGAAAGGCTTTTTATTCGATTTGGATGGCACTTTGGTGGATACAGCCATTGATATGTTGCACGCCTTAAAGTTGCTTGCTCAAGAAAACAATATTGAAATTGAACCCAACCATGCAGAGTATAAAGAACTCATTACCCACGGCTCACGAGCGATTGTGGAATCCATTTTTGGAAAAACAGACCAACAGACTTTTTTAAAATTACAAAAGCGTTATTTGGAAATTTACCAAGACATACTCACACAAGGTTCTTGTTTGTTTGATGGGGTTGAGGACTTTATTCAGGCTTTGGACAAGCAAAACATTCCTTGGGGAATCGTCACCAACAAGCCTCACTATTTAGCCAAACCACTGGTTAAATCACTTAAGCCATTAGAGAATTGTGGAATTCTTGTTGGAGGAGACAGTACAAAATTTTCTAAACCGCACCCACAACCCATTAATACGGCAATCCAAATGCTCAAAATCAACCCAAAAAAAAGCTGGTATATCGGTGATGCATTATCTGATATTACCGCAGGCAATGCTGCCAATATGCAAACAGCGGTTGCCTTGTGGGGCTATATCGGTGCAAAGGATTCCCCTGAAAAATGGCAAGCAACAAAAACAGTCCAGCAACCCTTGGAGTTGTTTAAGTTATGAAAATTCTGTTTGTTTTAATTTTTTCCGCCTCTGTTATGGCTCACCCCCATCACCACTCAATTGCCGTTTTCGATTACAACAGTCAAAGCCAGCAATTGGAGTTAAGTTTGAAAATACTAACAGAGGATTTTAAAAAGATAAACAAAGACCAAAAGGCTTACCTTTATTTGCAAAATCAGTTAAAAATTGAAGCCAATTCAATGACACTAAGCGCAGATTTTCAAGGCAGAGAAGAAGAC
>JALSIL010000206.1 GCA_026990095.1 Lysobacterales bacterium | reverse complement strand
GCATCGCAGCGAATTGCTCACCAAGCTCTAAAACAAGGTTTTGAGAACATCATTAATACTCAATCAGCAAATCCTCTGCAGATTGCTCAATTCTTATCCAAGAATTGAGCAATTGTCGCTATTAACAATGAGCGACTAACCAGTAACGAGAAGCCGTAATTATTGTTTGCTGGAATGATTATTTTCTGACATTTTTTTACCCTTTTAAAAATTCTTGAAAATTGTAACAAAAAACATGAGCCAACTGTGATATAATTTTTGACACTTTAGATTTAGTGTTTTTTGAAAACAAATATCACCCAAATCTATCCAAATCAATCATAACATAGGGGACACTATATGAAATTTTCAAAACCCAACAGTTGTTCTAAAAAACTTATAAGAAAAACGCTCCTTGTAAGTGCTTTAGGATTAATTATTAACACAGCAGCTACGGCTCAAACGGATATACAAACGCGTGGATTAATGAATCCAGTTGAAGTCATGTATCCGCAAACTTCGGTACCGTCGATAAAAGCTTCATCCATTGCCGATATGTCTTATATGTACGGCTACTTGCATGCAAAAGACCGTTTATTCCAAATGGATTATACCCGACGACTTGCCACTGGCACCGTTTCTGAACTCGTTGGTCCTGCTGGTATTCCAACCGATATTCAACTGCGTACCATAGGCTTTGAACGCGCCGCCTTGCGTTCTTACCAAGCCTCAAGCGAACAAACAAAAGAAATATTGCAAGCTTATGCTAACGGCATTAATGCGTGGTTGGCAGAAAACGATTTGCCCGTTGAATACAGTGGCTTAGAAATCACTAAAGTAAAACCGTGGCGACCTGTTGACTCTTTAGCCATTGTAAAACTTATTGCTTTTCAATTATCCAATGATTTACAAGAATTGGATTGGACTGTTTCTATTGGCACCATGCAACAAGTCGGTGCGGCAGCAGGATTTGATGGAACAAAACTATTTATGGATGACTTATACCGTTCTGCACCGCCCGATGACCGCGTCACCATTCCTGGATTTTTAGAATCCATTGGCGGTATAGTTTTAGCTAATGACAAACAAGAGAGCCCAAACAAAAGTGCTACATTTGACACTTCAAACTTTACCCAATATTCAGCCAGCGATATAAGCTTGGTTGAAGATTTGGTTAACATTTGGAAAAACAATCCCGATTTAGACAAATTAAGAAACGACGGCACAAAGGATGTTGGTTCCAATACATGGGCCGTATCAGGTGAACACACAGTTAGTGGTTTTCCATTAGTTGCCAATGACCCTCACTTAGCATTAGATTATCCCTCGGTATTTTACCCTGTGCATTTGTATGCAGGAAAAGATGGAGTCACCGAATTTAACGCCGCAGGTGTTGGCTTCCCTGGTGCTCCATTAATTGCACAAGGCTGTAATGAACGTTTATGCTGGGGCAGTACTGTAAACCCTGTGGATGAAACTGATTTTTATTTTGAAGACATCCGCACCAACCTCTTTGGCTTACCAGCTTTTACCGTTTTTGAAGGCAAAGAAGAACCCATTGAATACATTTTTCAAGTTTATCATGCCAACCAAATTGGTGATGGTGTCATGGACAATCTGGAAAATCAACACATTGGTTACGATGCTGGTGGCATTACTTATATAGTTAAACGCCGCAATAATGGACCAATTCTTAGCGTGGACCGTGAAAATAATCGTGCGGTGAGTATGCAATACACAGGATTTAGTGCCACCCAAGAGGCTGAGGCCTTTTTTGAGATGTCAATGGCTCAAGATGTTTTTGAGTTTGGGGATGCCACCACAAAATTTGATGTCGGTTCTCAAAACTTTGGAGTTGCTGATATTGATGGCAATATTGCCTACTATACTGGAGCCGAAGTGCCTATTCGGGAAGATTTGCAAACCATGAATGCACCAGATGGTGTACCACCCATGTTTATTCGTGATGGAACTGGGACTCACAAAAACGAATGGATGCCCGTAAGCAACCCACAGGCCAATCAAGCAGAACCGCATGAAATTATCCCAACTGCAGAAATGCCTCATGTTATTAATCCAGATAAAGGCTGGTTTGCTAATGCAAACAACGATCCCATTGGTACATCATTAGACAACAACCCACTCAATCAAGTGCGTCCAGGTGGGGGTTTGTATTATTTATCACAAGGTGGCTACTCATCTTACAGAATGGGGCGTATTGATAGATTATTGCATTCTGCACTTGATGCAGGAGGAAAGGTTGATGCCACGGATATGAAAACATTCCAGGCAAATAATCAACCCGTTGATGCGGAACTTCTTATGCCACATATTCTCAATGCCTTTAGTCGTGCAGCAAGTAGCGATGCATGGCCTGGCATTCAGCAATTTCTAGCCGACCCTCGGATTGTGGCAACACTTGAGAAGTTTGGTTCATGGGATTACAGCATGCCAACAGGCATTACCGAAGGCTATGATCCTGGTGATAATCCATTTGCACTTGCGGCTCCAAGTCAAGATGAAATCAATAATTCTGTGGCTGCAACTATTTACTCGGTATGGCGTTCAATGGCGGTTCAAAACACCATAGATGCCACCATGAAAGGAGTCGATGCTGCCATTGGTCAAGACTTGCTTGCACCTCGGTTACCAGGAAGCCTACATGCCTTTAATGGATTTAAGCATTTATTGGATAATTTTGACAACGCACATGGCGTTGGTGCATCAGGCATTAACTTCTTCACCAATCCACAAGCCCCTACACCTGAGGATGCGCGTGATTTTGTCATTCTTGCCAGTTTAAAACAAGCACTAGACTTATTAGCAAGTGATGAGTTTAAGCCCGCCTTTAATAATTCAACAGACATTATGGATTATCGCTGGGGCAAATTGCATCGCATCGTTTTTGCTCATCCTTTGGGAGCAAGTTTAAGCGTTCCCAATGGCTTGTTTGGCTTCCAAACTATCGAAGGGCTTCATGGTGTTGCTCGTCAAGGAGGTTACGAAGTACTTGATGCATCAAGGCATTCGGTTCGTGCAAAAACACTCAATGGTTTTATGTTTGATGCAGGTCCTGCTCGCCGTTTTGTCGCTCTAATGACACCAAATGGTCCGGTTATTGACCAAATGATTCCTGGTGGTCAAAGTGGCGTGATTACCACAGGCCCAATGTATGTGAACCAACTGTTCTCATGGTTGGTTAATTCCTACTTACCTCTATTTGTGGATATTGATTTAGTGGCACAAATTGCTGTGGCTACGCAGAACTATGTTCCATAAGTTTAATTAGCTTAGAATAAAAAAAGGCTTAATGATTCAGTTCATTAAGCCTTTTTTTAACAAATTTAATTTACTCTTTTAATTTTCCGATTATTACAGCACCACGCGTTATAGAAAACCCAACATCACCAAGATAGCTCGTTTCGGAAATAAGTTGTTTAGTTCTACCAATTGATGCTTCTGATTGTCCCATA
>JALSIL010000205.1 GCA_026990095.1 Lysobacterales bacterium | reverse complement strand
TACCACAACTGCAAGAACAAGGCTGGCAGGTAAACATTGATGACTCTTTTAAACTAAACTTCAACTCCGATGCCGAAATTGTGGTTGAAAGCGAAGAAGACACCAATGACTGGTTTTCACTGTCATTTGACATTAATGTTGAGGGTAAACTTTACCCATTAGCTCCGTTGGTGAGTTCTTTAATCAATGATTACGATAATTTTGATGACCTACCAGAAAAACTGCTTGTCAACACAGGTAACTTGCAATACATCGAATTAACAACACAAACGATACGACCGGTTTTAAAAACCCTGTTTGAATTGTTCGATAGAAAAGAGCCCAACAACGATTTAAAAATTGGTGCTTTTGATGCCCATATGCTTGAAGACTTAGAAGACTCCGTCACCTGGAAAGGCAGTAAAGAAATTCTTAAGCTAGCCAAAAAACTCAAAGACTTTGAAGGCATAGAAAAGGTAAAACCACCGACGTGTTTAAAGTTAGAGTTGCGCGATTACCAACAATTGGGCTTAAATTGGCTGAACTTTTTACACCAATTCAGATTTTCAGGCATCCTAGCTGATGACATGGGTTTGGGTAAAACCGTGCAAACTTTAGCGCATTTATCACGCTTGAAAGAAGATAAAAAACTCACCAAGCCCGTACTTATAATCGTACCGACTTCATTGATTGCCAACTGGAAAAATGAAGTTAAGAAGTTTACTCCAAATTTGAATATTTTGACGCTCTATGGACTTGAACGTAAAGCGAAGTTTAAAGACATGGCAAAAGCCGATTTAATCTTAACCACATACACACTTGTTGGCAACGATATAGAACACCACCAAAAACGTAAACACTCTTATATTATTTTGGATGAAGCGCAAAAAATCAAAAACCCACGCACAAAAATGGCACGCACCATCTGTTCACTCAAGAGCGAAAACCGTTTAGCCTTAACAGGCACGCCGATAGAAAACCATTTAGGAGAATTGTGGTCAATTTTCAATTTTTTAATGCCTGGTTTTTTGCACAACCAAAAACTCTTTAATGACTATTACCGCAAACCGATTGAAAATGATTTTGATGAACAAATGCAAAGCCAGCTCAATAAACGCATCAAACCGTTTATTTTGCGGCGAACCAAAGGTGATGTCTTAACCGAATTACCCGCCAAAACTGAAATCATCAAACTCACCCAATTTGATGCCAGGCAATCCAAATTGTACGAAACCATACGCATTGCCATGAACAAAAAGGTCCGTGATGCGGTGACACAAAAAGGCGTAAACCGTTCACATATCCACATCCTTGATGCCCTATTAAAATTACGCCAAGTGTGTTGCGACCCATCGATACTGAAATTGGATGAAGCCAAAAAGGTCAAAGAATCAGCAAAACTGGATTTGTTTTTAGAGTTAATTGACGAACTCATGAGCGAAGGCCGCAAAGTTTTGGTATTTTCTCAATTCACCAGCATGTTAAGCATCTTAGAACGTGAAATTAAAAAAAGAAAAATCAGCTACGTCAAACTCACTGGCTCATCCACCAAACGCGACAAAATTATCGATAAATTCACCAATGGCGAAGCCGATATTTTCCTAATCAGCCTCAAAGCTGGTGGTGTGGGCTTAAATTTGGTTGAAGCCGATACTGTCATTCATTACGACCCCTGGTGGAATCCCGCAGTCGAAAACCAAGCAACCGACCGTGCCCACAGAATCGGGCAAAACAAAAAGGTTTTCGTCTATAAGCTTATTGTCGAGAATACCATCGAACAAAAAATAATCGAACTGCAAAACAAAAAGAAAGCCCTGCAAGATGGCATTTACGACAAAGGTGGCAAGCTGGAAGAGAAAAAATTCAGCGGCAATGAACTGATGGAATTATTAAAAAGTTAATAATTCCATCACTGTTAGGCATTGAAAAAATTTATAATAGTTTTTTATCAATTAGGTTTCTGTGCTTGATAAGTGTCCCTATCGTAATATTCCAATGGGTTTTCTTCCCAATCGGTGAAAAACAACACACGTTTGCCATCAGGACTAACGCCACCTAATGAGTCCATGGTATTGCCTGCCACATCAATCGAACGGGTGTGGGTTTGGGCAAAACGATTGACCACTTGCAGGCTCATGTCAGCAAAATTGATTCGCAGCGCATAGACTTCACGGTAGCCTTCTTCTTTGTTGCTCAAATAACACCAGCCTGGTCTTTGGTAATTGCGACAGGAAATGTGTCCGCCATTGTATTTGTCGGGTAACAGTTGATGACGATAAACACTCACAGGTTCGCCATCGGCAAATTTTTGTAAGCGGTATGCCCACACACCCACGTTTGCTCCGTATTCGTATTGTACCCAGACTTCTTCGCCATTTTGAGCGATGCCTATATCGCCATGCCCAGCACTTGATGCCAGTTGCCCGATGTAGTTTAAGTTCATGTCGTATTGCATCATGGTATTAGCCGTGTTGATGAGAATATGGTTTGCCAAAGGGGAAACACTTATCCAGTCAAAAACTTGTGCGGCTGGAAAATCAGTCCATTCGATAAAAGCATTGCCGTTAGTGCCATCAAAATCTTTTTGTGCCATAACATTGTCATTGGCTTTGTCGTAAACAATGGCAGTTAAATAGTTTTGTCCCGTTTTTCTGGCAGCAAAAACAACAAAATTATCATCATAGGAGATATTGCCTTCAAACTTGCCAAGTGAAAATATTTCATAATTACCAGCAAAATGGTGAATGGGTGTGGCTGGATAGCTGATTAGTTGATTGGCTCGGTCAATTGTACCTTTCCAAAATTGCCCATTTGTTCCTGATAAATAGACGCCATAAAAAACATTGGGATCAACTGTTGACCATTTTTTTTCATTTAAGGCACCGTTGATGTAGTACAAGTCATTTAAGCTCCATGTATCTGTTGTTAGTGGATAATTACCGCTTGGTGTTGTGAGTGGAATTTCTTGCAAAGTATTCGCATCATAAATGCGGTAGTTCATCCGAATCATGCTCATATCGGCATTCCATGCTTGGGTTTTGGGATACGGGTGGTGGTTACCTCGTGCTACCCTGTCACCATTTCCATTAACTGTTGGCGTATCATTTTGCATTAAACGATTGGTTATGCGAGTGATGGTTGTGCCGTATTCAACATCGGTTGTTGTGCCGAGCAGCGGTGGTTGAATCGTGGCGTTATTGGTTGGATTTGCGGTTAATTTGCTTGCATTGGGATAGCCTTTAATGTCGCAAAAATCTATATTGTAGGTAGTAAAAATGACACCATTACAGGGATAAGTCACATTGGCATCACCGCGAGGGTAAACGATTTGTATGCCATTGCCATCAGCATAAGGGTCATCATTGCCCACTTCAAGTGCGGCATCATGGGCTGCGGTATTATTTGCATCTACAAAGGTGTATTGCATTAAGGCATCGAGTGGTGCAAGTATCACTTGTTTGCTGGGATAATCCACGTTATAAG
>JALSIL010000204.1 GCA_026990095.1 Lysobacterales bacterium | reverse complement strand
CTGGCGATACCGTTGTTGCTGATTTGTGTGTTTGCGGTGATGCGTTTGAAGATAAATTGCCCTGAATAACAGAGTTGATCGAGCATAAAGCTTTGGTAATCTTTTACCCGTGGTTTGAGCAAATGTTCTTCCCAAATGCTTGCAGGGGCACAAAAGCCTTCGAGTAATTTTAATACTTCGATTAAACCATCCATGCCTTGGTGGTTGGCAAAATGTTTGTGGATTAATTTTTGCTGGTAAGTTTTTGGTGAGATTAACTCATGTGCGTTGCGTTTTTTGTAATGCGATTGTTTGCGGATGCGTGCCAAGATATGGCGTTCGCACCAGTATTCTTTTTTGTCTTCGTATTCATCTTCTCTAATGACTTTGAATACTTTGCCTTGGGTTTCCAGCAATAATAAAGCCTGCAACAAACTACTGGCGGATACCATGAGGATTTCTTTTAAAGCCTCAAAACTTGTGAAACCGATGGTTTCGAGTTTCATAAAGGTTAGTTTGGCGAGGTTTTGGGTGTAGTTTTGTTCATCTATTTCTTGGTAGATGGATTGTATTAGTTTTTTGTTTTCGGTTGTGAAGTAGATGTTATTTGAACCTTCGTCATTGCGAGGGAGGAACGACCGTGGCAATCTGTTGGTTTTATCGTAATGTTCGGGAGATTGCCGCGCTCCACTCGCAATGACGGCTATCTTTTTGTCTTTTAACAATGGCTTTAAATCGTCTTTATTTTCTATTTCTTCCTCTAACATAAATCCAGCAAAATGTATCGCTTCGTGCAATTCATCGGCATTGCGTTTAAATGGTGAGACAGTGCTGTTTATTGACTTAATAATATTTTTATCCAAGTTTTGCGATGGATAGGACTCCAAAGTATCACTTAATTCTTTGCTGCGAACGGCATTGGTTCGGCGTTCTTCGGCGGGTGCATCGTCTAAAAAGGCGTAGTTGCGGGCGTTGATTATGGCAAGTGAAGCCGGTGATGGTGTGTTGGCATCTACAAAACTGACCTTTACTTTGTTGTCCTTAATGTCTTGCAATAATTGTTTCAGACCATCAATATCCATCAAAACGCGTATGCAATCGTGTATCGCTTGGGTGACCAAGGGGTGGTCGGGGATTTCACGGTCGCCTGCGAGATTTTCAGGGCAGGCGATTTGATCGGGAAATAATTGTGCAATCAAATCCTCAGCATTGCTGCGTTGAAACTGGGCTGGCACACGTTTGCCACCGTTTCTGCGTCTTATGGCTAATGCAATGGTGGCATTCCAACGCCATTGGCTTTCAAACATCGGTCGATCGAGCAAGGCTTGGATAAGGGTGTATTCGACCGTTTGTGGGGTGATGTAATTGATAATCGTGCTTAAATCAAAACTGTGGCTTTCGCTCAATGATAAAATCAAGGTGTTTTCATCGGCGGCGGCTTGCAGTTCAAAATTAAAATTGCGGCAGAATTTTTTACGCAATGCCAAACCCCATGCTCGGTTTAAGCGTGAACCAAACAGTGAATGAATGACCAAATGCATGTCATTGTTTTCATCAAAAAAGCGTTCCACCACGATGTGATTTTGACTTGGCACCGCACCCAGCACTTTTTTGGTTTTTGCCACGTATGCCACCAATTGTTCGGCGGCTTGGCTGGCAATGGCATATTTTGTTTCAATTTCAGTTGGGATATTGGACAAATCTAGGGTTAAATCCGACACCGCCTTGGATAACTCGTCCGAACGCCACATGCTGACCCCAAACCAAAAGGGAATATTGGGCGGTTGCCCGTGCGCATCTTCGACGAAAACAATGCCTTTGCCCGTTTCTATTTTTAAAATGCGGTAGGAATGATTGCCAAGTATAAAGATGTCACCTGGTAAACTTTCAAAAGAAAAGTCTTCATTCAATGTGCCAATTTTCATGTCTTCGGGCAATAAGCGCACATCAAAATCAAACTGGTCTGGGATGGTTCCGCCGTTGGTAATTGCTGTCAGTCGTGCCACTTTGCGTGGACGCAGTTGGTCGGTGACTTTGTCGTGAAAAATCATCGCTGTTTGCCGTTGCCTATTACCGCCATAACCCACAGCTAACATTGCAATCACTTGGTTAAATTCTTTCTCGCTCATGTCTTGGTAGATGTAATTATCGCTCAACAAATGGAACAATTGTTTTCTATCCCAATCGGCCATGGCGATTTCAGCGACAATTTGTTGTGCCAAAACATCAAAGGGCTTTTGAGGAAACAAAGTGGTATCCAATTGTTTGTTCAGCACCGCATATTTTAATGCAGTCAATTCCAGCAAATCATCAATAGTGGTGGCAAACATCAAGCCTTTGGGGGTTTTATCCAAAGAATGACCCGAACGCCCTACTCGCTGCAAAAACGCTTGAATATTACCAGGCGAACCAATCTGGCAAACGCAATCAATATCACCGATATCAATACCCAATTCCAGCGAAGCGGTGGCGACCAGTGCTTTAAGCTTGCCCGCTTTTAAATCTTGTTCGGCTTTTAAGCGGTGTTCTTTGGCAAGTGATCCATGATGCGAAGTGATGAAATCATCGCCAATAATTTCAGCCAAATT
Organism: Lysobacterales bacterium; assembly: GCA_026990095.1. Taxonomy (GTDB): domain Bacteria; phylum Pseudomonadota; class Gammaproteobacteria; order Xanthomonadales; family Marinicellaceae; genus NORP309. The sequence continues at coordinate 895 of JALSIL010000204.1, read as the reverse complement.
TTTTGCCACACGTTCAGACAAACGGCGGTTATTGACAAAAATAAGCGTGGTTTTGTGCGAATTTATCACTTCTTTAAGTCTTTTATACACCTCGCTCCATTGTTCATTAGACATAATCGCATTCAAGGGCGAATCAGGTATTTCAACCGATAAATCCAACTCACGTTTATGCCCAAGGTTAACAATGGCAGAATTTTCCCGATGCAAAACAAAATCCCGCATGGACTCAATCGGTTTTTGCGTGGCAGAAATAGCGATGCGTTGGGGTCGCTGCACACATAAGGCTTCCAGCCGTTGCAAAGACAAGGTCAAATGTGCCCCACGTTTGGAATTAGCAACCGCATGCACTTCATCAATTATCACGGTTTTTATCGTACCTAAAATCGCCCGCCCAGAATGAGCGGTTAATAAAGTATAAAGTGATTCGGGAGTGGTAACCAAAATATGCGGTGGATTTTTGCGGATTTTATTGCGTTCATTTTGAGTGGTGTCACCTGTCCACGTTGCGGCTCGAATATTTTTATTGTCAAATAATTGATTGAGTTGCTCTAAGGGTTTTTCTAAATTGATTTTGACATCATTGGACAAGGCTTTAAGCGGCGAAACATACAAAACCGATAATTCTTTGCTGTCCTCTTGGCTAAACAACGTATTCAAAGCATACAAAAAAGCCGCTAAAGTTTTACCCGAACCAGTGGGTGAAGAAATCAACACATCTTGGTATTGACTAATTGCCTGCCACGCTTGGGCTTGCACTGCAGTTGGTTGTTTAAAGGTTTGGCTAAACCAATCAACAACATTGGGGTGAAAAATTGTATGCCATGAATTATTCATAAACGCTTACAAATAATCCAACGGACTAAAGCGATTTAGTTGGCTTAACTCCTTAACCACA
>JALSIL010000203.1 GCA_026990095.1 Lysobacterales bacterium | reverse complement strand
TCGGCGTGTCGCCTGCTGTTCAGTGCCATCCGAGTTCTTTACCAAAGCTCCAACAATTGCAAGTTTGCAGCTCTTATTAAAAGTCTTCACTGACTCAACGATACTGTCTTTTTGAATGAGGCAATCCGGGTTGAGAAACAGCAGGTATTCAGACTGGGCGTGTTTGGCTCCTAGGTTACAACTACTGCCAAAACCTGCATTGGTTTTACGTAAAATTATTTTAATCTTAGGGTTATCTGGCAACTGCTCCATGCTGTTATCGGATGAATTATTATCCACCACAATAATTTCATCAACACCTTGTGCTTTTATCACGCAATCAATGACTTGAGACAACAATTTCCCAGTATTGTAATTGACGATAATAACGGCACAAGAGTTCATTATTGGCTGATTTTACAAAACTCCCATAACTGCGGCCATAACTCCATCGCTGTTGCCACTCTTTTGAGTTCATGACGAGCTGTTTCAACGCAATCTTGTTTATCCATTGACTTATCCCAACCCGATAAAATAGGGGGTTTATTCTGAATAAGCGCTTTGCCATTTGCCTCAACTATTTCTCTAACATCGGCCTGCCAATAAACTGGCGCATCGGGAGAATTTGCCATTTGAGTCTGCATGCTCAAAACCATATCGGAACGAATCTGTGACAAGTATTCTTTTAGTCGGTTATGTATTGTCTCATCTGTTGCATCGGACAAACCCAATACGTAATCACTTAGGGTTTTCAATCTTATGGTTGGATCTAAAGCATCTGTTGAATCCACCAAGGTTAAAGCATAATCAGCAATAAATTTATTAAAATTCGGTGTTCGGGCCAAATGGTTTGTTGCCGATCTGTCTTTTCTTTCTGCTTGAATATGCCCCAACATAAATGGGCACTGCATTGAAATTTGGTTAGGGTAACAATAAAGTGAAACCGCATTAAAAAAATAATCCTCCAAGGTATCACTTGGCATTGCAAATGGCGTCAATGAAGAGTTGTCAATGGCAGATGGTAAAAATCGAGCCATGGATAGAAACTCGTATTCATCGGAATAGTGCATTAAGTTTGAGGCTTCAATATTATCCAAATAAACTTCTCGTGACTCCCAAAAAGCCTGTTTCTGCTCTCCTTCTAAGTAGTACAGCCAATAATTATGTTCCGAACGAGGGCTTCCCCAAGTGCCTGTTCCAACTGATTTTATCAATGATGTGGACTGAATTTTTTGCAGCTCCACTAAGGTCAAGTGATCAACTGCCGAATATTTTACATCTCTGGTTGACAGCCAGTTCCCTGCTGTTTGCCCACAACTATTTATCATCTGAGTTAATACTTCCTCTTCGTATTGATTGGAATTTTGCTTAATATCAGTTAAATTAAGCGAAAAATCCACACTCAAGTCTGTTTTATTATTCAAATTGACTAAATTATTGTTTTCACTTTTTATTCGGGCTTCAAATATATAATTGTCATCAAAAAACAAGAATTTTTTTCCTGCATTATTTAATAAAGCAAGATTCCAAATTCTCCCTCCAGAGTAGTGCTGGCTTGATTGACTCAACAACCATTTTATTTCTTCTGTTCTTTGCGGAAACTCTGTTGTTAACATCTTAATAAATTGATTTTGCCACACCTGCCCATAAAAAGTAATGCGAATTTCAGATTTAAAAGATTTACACACTTCTTCCATTTCAAGTTCGATTTTCTCTGAGTTTGAATCGCAATAGACTTGAACTGAGAATTTTTTATTGTGCTTTAACTGGTATTTTTGTAATGATTCTAATAGGCGATTAAGTAGGTTTGGTTTCTCAAATGCCCTAATGACAATACCTGCATTTGCGACTTTAATCTGCGGAGAAGATTCAGACAACTGTGCTAACCACTCTTGGTCTTCTAACAACAATTTGTTTTTAATTAAAAAATCAACCACCGTTTGTATGGCTTGTACTTGATTTTGGAGTTCTGGAATATTCTGTCCAATTGCAACAATGTGTTGGTCTAACGGCTTGAACTGCTGGCATAGGCTCAGAGCAAATAAAACCTTATCAGTCATCACATGATTTTCGCCAGTCTCTTTATTCATAAACACCAGCTCTTCATTCGACAAGGGAAAAGCCACGCCAGCAACCGATGCGTATTTTTTTACGTTTTTCTTCACCCCTTGGGTTAAAGTTTTTGCACCGAAATCAAATTCAAATTCCATAACTGTTTATTATTTTAAAAGTGCAACAATTTTACCTAAAAAGCCAATATTACACCACTGTTCTCATCCAATCTTGGAGAGAATAGTTTTGCGCACTTCTGCCAAAGGGTCTTTGCTTATGAAATCCTGAATTAACTCAAGGTATTTTGGGTGCTTTTCTAACAATCTTTTCATGCTGCTTTCATCGGGCTTAATGCCTAAATCACTAAACGATTGGTTTCCAACATGTGCAACGTAGACATTATCGCATATAACATTTCTTAATCCTGACCTTGTTGCTCGCAAAGAATAATCGTTTTCTTCACCGTATCCATGCCCAAATTGTTTTTCATCTAAGTAACCAACCACTTGCTTTGCTTGCTGGGTTATCAACATACAAAAACCGACAGCCGTTGGAATCTCAGGATACACCGGAAGGTAATTGTTATAAAGTTTGCTTGAGAATACATCTATATCATCGGGTATTGGGTTGTTTTTCAAAAACTCAGGAAAAGAACAAATCTCAGCGTTATTAGACCACGCTGTTGCCGTTGCAATGTCTTTATTATTGGTTAAACAGTCCTTAAAACCCAATAACCAATTATCACAGACAATGGTATCGGAGTTTAAAAGAATTGTGTTGTTTTTACTGAGCTTAAGCCCTTTATTGGCTGTTTTGACAAAACCTTGATTAACGTCTTGGTAAACAACCACCCAATTATTATCCTTAGCAAACTCATTCAATAGAGGCTTTATTCTCACATCAGTTGAGCAATCGTCGATAAGGTAGATTTTTTCTACTGGTTGTTGGTGTTTAGATAGGCTTTTTAAGCATTCCTTAACACTTGCATAGGCATTATAAACCGGAACAACCACATCAATCTTACACATTAAACTAACTCCATTGAGCACCTAAAATGACGACCCCTAAGTCAGTCGCTTTAAAATGAACTCTAAATTCTATTGATTCTTCATCCATTACTCTTAAGCACTCATTTAAGTATAGATAAAATTAACATATCCCAAATTTAGGTAGTGAAAGCACGATTATAACACACCCCCTTAGCACGCTAAACATACCTTTAAGAGAAAAATAAAACGAAAGAATCTCAACATGAATTTAATAGTGAAAACTTAACAAAAAGCAATGAAATTTATACCATTCATTTGACACTTTCTAAATGGCATAATTTAGCCCGAATATTTCATAGGAGAATGGAGTTTAAAGGGAAAATTGCGAAATAGGTTGCATAAATATCACTATATACCTAGTTATTGATAGGTTTTAGTGATATTTG
>JALSIL010000202.1 GCA_026990095.1 Lysobacterales bacterium | reverse complement strand
TTTTGTTCATGGCTGAATTGATGGTGTCTAAAAATACATCTTCAAACCAATTATTTTGTTTTATTTCGACTTGTTCTGTTGCAGTATTCATGTTTTGTAACCTGTGTGTATGGCGACGATTCCGCCACTCATGTTTTCGACTTTACAGAGTTCAAAACCTGCTTTTTCAAACATGGCTTTGAGTTTTGCTTGGTTTGGGTGCTTGCGAATGGATTCTGCTAAATATTGATATGAATCGCGGTCTTTGGCAACAATCTCACCAATTTCTGGCAATATTTTAAACGAGTAAAAGTCGTATATTTTGGCTAAAAATTTCAAATTAACTTCGGTAAATTCTAACACCATTAACTTTCCACCAGGTTTCAAAACACGGTTCATATCATTGAGGGCTTTTTGTTGGTCGGTAACATTACGTAAACCAAATGCCATGGTGATTAAATCAAAAGTATCGTCTTCAAAAGGTAACTCTTCGGCATTCATCTGTTGCATCGTCACTAACCCATATAAACCAGCATCAATCAAACGTTCCTTACCAACATCTAACATGCCTTGGTTAATATCGCCAACAATAATATGCCCTTTATCGGTGACTTTTGGTGCGAGCAGTTTTGCAATATCGCCTGTACCACCAGCTAAATCCAATACCTGAGCACCCGCTTCCACTCCACAAGTGAGTGAAAAATGACGTTTCCATAAACGGTGAACACCCATGGACATAAAATCATTCATGATGTCGTACTTGGCTGCTACTGAAGTAAAGACTTCGCTGACCATTTTTTCTTTTTCTTCTTTGGCAACAGTTTTGTAACCAAAATGTGTTGTTTCTTGAGCTGCTTTAGTCATGTTTATTCTTCTTCAACTTCGTTGTCGTTATGGAATTGTTCTCGTTTTATTTTTATCAAGGCTGAAATATCCAAATCACCATCGCCTGCTTCTATTAATTCAGCGTATTCTTTTATGCCTCGATTAACAATTTGTGATTGTTCATTTATGTCATTTAAGGAGTCTTGAATAATTTTCAAGTCTTTATGCAATAAAGACAGTTTAAAGCCCTTAGCAAACTCATTTTTTGTCATGGTCAGTCCACGTTTTTCTAAAAACCAGTTGCCAGCAGCTCCTGCGGATAACACCTCAATCACTTTTGCCATGGGAAGCTTGCACTTTTCGGCATAGGCTAATGCCTCTGTCACGGCTTGTGCCACCCCCGCTACCAGTACTTGGTTCACTGCTTTTGTTGCCTGTCCTTGACCGACCTTACCCATGTAAGTTACTTGTGACCCAATGGAATGAAACAAATCATCAGCGCGTTTATAAGTGGCTAAATCGGCTCCAACCATCACGGATAAAGTGCCTTTTTTAGCCCCTTCAACCCCGCCTGAAACGGGTGCATCCATAAAACCTATGGCTAATTTTGACAAGTCCTCTGCCAATTGTTTTGCAGTGCTAGCACAAACTGTTGAACAATCTATCACAACCGAACCGGGTTTCAACCAACCTTTAAATTCTTCAACAATAGTAATTAAATCTTCATCTGCCGAAACACAAGTCAAAACACAATCAGCTTGTGCAAACATGTGTTCATCGTCTTCAAAATCATCAAGATTCAACTCTGATGACAAGCCAGTTGCTATGCCTTGTGTGCGATTTTTTACACCCAACAACAAATCATGTTGGTGTAAATTACGGGCGATTGGTCGTCCCATTGCACCCAAGCCATAAACGATAACTTGACTTAATTTTGGTAAATTTTCAGACATCTTTTTCACATCTCTTTTATTATTTGGGACATTATAACTTTTTTTTGAGTCATTTATGCAAATCTTAGGGGTTATTGGTAGGTTCTTGATGTCCCTGTCATTTCAGATGCTTCCATTATTATCATCAAAGCCTCTTTATCAATAGCCAGCACCATTTCTCGCAATTGTATAATCGACCTGACATTGATAACCACAAATATAATGTGTTTATCGTAAGCACGGGAAAGATTTTGACCTTGAACAATTGTACCATCACGGCCAAATTTTTCTCGAATCGCCATGGCTATTTCATCCGTTTTTTCAGATACAATATTGACCAACTTATCGGATATACTTCCAGTAACAATTTTATTAATCACAATTGTGGCGACATAGATGGTAATAATACTCCACAAAACCCCTTCAAAATTCTTAAAAATTATGCCAACACTGATAATAATAACAGCATCTAATATCAAAATAACATTGCCTGGTTTTAAGCGAGTTTTACTGGCAATAATTCGCGCAATAATGGTTGTTCCACCTGCTGAAGCATTTGATTTAAGCACCAACCCAACACCAACTCCGACCAAAACAGCACCGTATAAAGTTGATAACAACAAACTATCAATTTTTGGAAAATCAACAAAATAAGCAAACAAATCAACTGATAATGAGGTCACCACCATTGAATAAACCGTACGCAAGGCGAATCCCATGGTTAAGTATTTTTTACCTATCAATAATAAAGGCATATTTATCAACAACATCGCAACACCAATAGGGATATCCGTCAAGTAATGTGCAAGCAGAGCTAACCCTGGTGTGCCACCAGTAATTATTTTGGCAGGATAGAGAAAAAACACCACACCCATTGCCAAAAATAATGAACCAATGGTGATTAACACAATATTCTTGATTTCAGTTTTATTCATTTATTTCAGGTAAAAGTTAAGAAAGGCTATTATAGAGTATTTCTCAAAAGACGCTATCATAAGCGGTAAAACCCTTGGGTGATTTATTTTTTAAGGCTATTTTAGGTTTGTAATATTCTTTACTGTCCCAATAATCAAGTAAACACAGGCGGTGGGCAAACCCACCCCATAACTTATATCTGCGATAATCTGCGGACAAGATGTTTTTTAATCAATCGCAATAGTCCCAACCAAAAAATCATCTTCGGCTTTTTCTAAGCGTAAACTCAAAGTTTGTCTTTTTTGATTTGATCGCCCAAAATTGGTAAAAACATCAACATACAGAGTTGTACCGCCTGTAAGTTCCGGTGAACCATTGCCGTAGAAATGGACTTTTATGGTGTAATTGCCCAATGGTGCTTTATGAAGCAAGTATTCTTCTGGTCCATAGCCACCAGTGAAATCTTGGTGGAACATACCACCAACTGTTGATAATGTTTTACTGTAAGTGACTTTTTCGCCGCTGGGTTCTATCACCCATAAATCAATATCAGTCATATCGCTGTCCCATGCTAAGGTGATGCGTAAATCGACATCCAATAATTGAATTAAACGTTTGTCTATGAATGAATAATCAATGTGATACTTGTCTATTTTGGGTAATATTTGATTGATTTCCATCAATACAGTGACTTCGATGCCCTGAAATCTATCCCATTTATCGGTAACGACTTTATAGAGTAACTCGATGGCTTGTTTATAATCTTGTTTAATGCTTTTAGCTTTTCCTGCATCAATGCGTTGTTGTAACGCTAAGGCAAGATCGCG
>JALSIL010000201.1 GCA_026990095.1 Lysobacterales bacterium | reverse complement strand
CGGCGATTATAGCTTGACAGGTGTTGGAAGCAATAATTTTGACTTTTTAGCTGTGGGGATTCCAGGCGAAGACATTAATGGAATCACCAATGCTGGTGCTGTGCAAGTATTTGAAGGGGGGAGCAATGGAATTGACTTACAAAACACCAGTGTCATCTGGTCTCAGGCAGGAGATATAATAGGCATCGTTGAGGCTAATGACAGGTTTGGTTCAACTCTGACAACAGGTGATTTTAATAGTGATTTTGTAGATGATCTTGTTGTTGGTGTCCCCACAGAAGATTTAAACAACTCAGGAGTAAATGATGCTGGTTCAATAAATATTATTTATGGTGACTTATTTGGTTTATCCAGTGTCAATAATCAGTCTTTCCATCAGAATTTTGCAGGCGTAAATGGAACGGCTGAAAATTCAGATCGATTTGGAGATGCATTGGCAAGTGGAGATTTAAATAATGACAATTTTGATGACTTAGTTGTTGGTGTGCCACGAGAGAATAGTTCCAGCGGTGCTTTTCATATTCTTTATGGTTCAATTAACGGTATCACAACTAATGGAAACCAATACCACACAAACAATTTTAGTCCTTTAGATGAACTGGGATTTTCAATGACAGTTGCTGACTTTGGTAATGGCTCGGAGATAGCAGTTGGTATTCCTGGTGATGATATTTTTATCAGTCAGGCAAATTCAATTAACGATGCGGGATCAGTTGAAGTTTTTAATTTTGTACTGCCCGATTTAATGTTTTCTGATTCATTTGAATGATATTATTTAATCAAATTAAAAGAGACCTTTGCATAACTCATGGCACGTGTTAAAAAGTTGCAAAAAACACCACTCTGCGTTAAAAAATTCGCAAATAGCGGGCTATTTGACTCATTTTTTGCCTTGATTGGAGCTTTTTTCATTCTTTTTTCCATCATCCCAGAGTTATGCAAAGGTCTCTAAAATTAGGAATTGAATATGAAATATCTTAGTAACTTTTTAATATGTTCCACGAGCTATGCGAAACTCCCTCTTATTTTAATTATAGTTAGTAGCAATGTGTCAGCAGGAGTCGAAGCTGTTTTTTCTGATGGCTTCGAGATTATTACCTGTACCCCTGAGGTTTTGTTTGAAGAAAATTTCAATGGAGTAAATCAAAACAATTGGGGCGGGTTATGGCAGGAATCTGGTAATGAAGTGGATGTAGCGGAGGTATTAAACCAAGAAGGCAGACTGATACCTGTTGCATCAAATTATGCATTAGCGAGAATGGTTCATCCTTTAAATGAGCGAGATGTTGAGAGTACATTTTCTTTTGTATTTGAAGATGGTGCGACTCAAGGAATTGGTTTTTACGTGCGTAGTAATGGAGGGTATTTGCAACAAACCACTCCAACAGGGCAAGGCTATGCTGTTTTTCTTGAAAGATTCACTGGACAGCCTCGATTAGGCTTATGGTATGAAAATGATGGCAATGAAATTTCATTTGTGCGTGACTTTGATCCAGCCTACCAACTACTTGATGGAATTAAATACAGCGTCAGGTTTCAAGTATTTCAGGAAGATGCCAGTAACACAAGATTAAGGGCAAGGGTGTGGCAGGCTGATTTAATTGAGCCCAGTATTTGGCATGTCAGCTTAACCGATAACTTTTCACCCTTACAAAATATTGCTGGGAGTATTGCGGTAGATTCGTGGAGCACCCAATCCATTGGGCAAATTCTAAATGCTATTAGAATAGATGATATTGTAGTCACAAGGTTATGCCAATAATTTATTCACCAATGTCTTCATTCCATAATTCAGGTTTTTCGGCAATAAATTTCTCCATGATGTCTTTACACTCTTGGTTATCCATCATAATAATTTTAACGCCTTTGGATTTGAGGTAATCTTCTTCACCTATAAACGTCGTGTTTTCGCCAATAACAACTTTGGGGATACCATATAAAAGTATCGTGCCAGAACACATGGAACAAGGTGAAAGTGTGGTGTAAAGTGTGCATTCTTGGTAGATTGATGCCTTTTGCCGACCAGCATTTTCCAACGCATCCATTTCACCGTGTAAAACTACCGAACCATCTTGCACGCGTTTATTGTGCCCAGCCCCGAGTATTTTGCCATTATGGACAATAACAGAACCAATGGGAATGCCACCTTCGTTATAACTTTTTTTTGCTTGCTCAATGGCAGCTTGTAAGAATTTATTGTGCATAATATAGCTGTATTTTTATTTGAGCATGCTATTATAGCCTTAATTTTAAAAGTATAGGCACATGAAAATATTGTTTATTGTATTGTTGTTTCTTTTTGAAACTGGTTTAGCCAAAGTTGATTTGTCGCAGCAAGCTCAATTGCAAAATGAACTCTCACCTTTTGGTGCAATTAAATCGGGTAACGGGCAAGACATACCTGCTTGGGGTGAAACGACTGATGATTTTGCTGATGAAAAGCCATTATTCACCATTACACAAGAATCGTATTCTCAATACAAAGATAAACTAACTGCAGGGCAAATAGCTTTATTTAAACGTTATGAAAGTTTCCAAATGCCTGTTTATCCATCGCACCGAACGGCTATTGCTCCGCAATGGGTTTACGATAATACTTTTGAAAATGCAATCAATGCAGAATTAAACCAAGATAAATCTGGCTTTGAAAATGCCAAAGGCGGTATTCCTTTTGCTATTCCGCAATCGGCTTTAGAGGTTTATTTTAACCATATTGCCCGTTGGCGAGGACAACAGTTGGAAAGTACTTTTAGTGATGCGGTGGTTGAAAAAAGCGGGCGATTTACCTTGATAACCAATAAAGCACTGGTTCGTTATGATTGGTATTTACCTGACCGTAAAAGTAAAAACTATATTTCAATCATTGGTAAAACCATCGCACCAGCGACACGTTCAGGCAGTGGTGTGCTTGTTCTTGAGCCTCTTGATCAACTTAACAACCACCGTTCAGCTTGGTTGTGGGATAAGGGGAGACGCCGTGTCATTCGTGCTCCCAATGTGTCTTATGATAATGTCGTGCAAACCTCAGGCGGATTACGCACGGTTGATGACACTGATATGATTAGTGGTTCTCCTGATCGTTTTGATTGGAAAATGCTTGAAAAACGTGAGGTGTATATTCCGTACAACAATGACAGGCTTGACGATAAAAAGCTTAAATACCGTGATATTTTGACAAAAAATCACATCAATCCACAATTTGCACGTTATGAATTGCACCGCGTTTGGGTCATAGAAGCCACACTAAAACCAAAATGGCGGCATTTGTATTCCAAACGCACTTTTTATATAGATGAAGACACTTGGCAAGTGGTTATTGCCGACCAATATAATAAAAAAGGCGAGCTTTGGCGTGTCAGCATGTCGTATTCCAAATTTTTTAAAGAAATACCTGGAGTATTTTCCGTGATAAATGTCTTTCACGACTTAGTTTCAAAACGCTACCACGTAATGGGATTAGAAAACGAAGTCAAAACCGA
>JALSIL010000200.1 GCA_026990095.1 Lysobacterales bacterium | reverse complement strand
ACGATTTGTCATGGCAGTCTTTTTGTTTATTTCTTTATAAGTAATTGAATTATAACATATTTATAAGGCTGCCACCTCAAATTCCTTTAATCTTGTGAAATATTCAGGCTAGTTCTTTAACACTTACATTTTTACCATCAAGCCGTTTAATTGTTTTGTCAGGTATATTTTTATATCCAATTACTTGTCCCCCCCTAACTCTAGTACAAAAGAAAGTGCTTCATTTAATTTAGCATTTAAAAAAATCAAACTCATTTTTTTCTTCGTACTCTATAGAACTCACACAAAAGCTCACTGTAATTATTATGGTGGCAAATGGTTTCATGATTTTTTCTCATTAAGTGTATTAATGCATTGGTTTGAATTTTTAAGGTTGTTTTTAGATTTTGATTTTGTATCGTTCATGATTTCAAAATAACCTTCTTTTGGTTCCAGTTTAAATCCTGTGCATTTTAGAATTAAATTTTCAAACTCTGAGGCGTTGACATTTTTTGCAGATACAGAAATATTGATGTCAGGAAGTTTATGAAAACCGACAACCTCCTTATGCATTCCATCAGCAACCAGCATAAGAATGTTTTTTAATGGAATGTCCTTAAATTTAAAACTGACACCTTGTTGGTTTTTTGCTTCTTTGGCAATAGAGTCTGGCGCTTTAGTCAATGCAAAGACTGTTATGATGGCACATAACGAAATGCCTAAAATTGTTGTGAAAGTTGAATTTTTATGTTTTTCTAACATGATAAACCTCTGTTTTGGGTTATTGAAAAAAGATAAAGCTGTTGGCAGTGCATGGGAATGTATGGCTTTTAATAAAACACGCCCATACTCTAAACGTTCTTCATCATTAGATGCAGCAAGGACGCTGTGGTCACAGGCTAACTCTTGATCTTGTCTAAATAGGTGGTAAGCAATATGAATAACTGGGTTAAACCAAAAGAGAGTGCGCATTATTTCTGCTGCTATTTGCGCCCATAAATCTTTGCGGTTCAAATGGGTCATTTCGTGTTTTAGTATGCACATTTTTTGTTGCTGAGAGTGCTGTTTAAACGAATTTTCTGGTAAATATATCTGAGCTTTGAAAATTCCTGTAATAAATGGAGCATCAGTAATGGTGGTGTTGAAAAAACTGACCTTTTGGAGGTTCTTTAACGGTTCTATGTCATTTACGTGTTGGTAAATATCCATGGGTGAGCTTGTGGCTTTTAAGTGTTTTTTAAACTTTATCCACCCCAATACGCGCAGTATTATCCAAGCGACAACACCGCCTATCCAAATTTTTTCTAAAGTAAAGTAATAGCTCAAACGCCAAGTATCGGGATTGTCAAAAATACGAATGAGTATTTTTCCATTGGGAAAATTCACTTGTTCAAAAACAGTGGATGGAATTTCTGCTTTAAACCAGCTGACAAAGCGAATAAATGGAATTGCCCACAACCAATAAACCACATGAGAGCCGAGCAAGGCGCGCACGGGTTTTCTTATCAATAATATTATGCCGATTATTATGCTGACTTCTAGGTTTGTTTGGTATAGCCAGTTAATCATTTTCTTGTTTCATTTTAGCTAAAATGGCTTCGAGTTCTTTTATTTCATCAGATGATAATTTATTGGTTTTATTGAAGTGAGCAATAAAAGGAGAGACTCTCCCACCAAAAAACTTAGCTAAAAACCCTTGGGTTTCTTCTGATAGTAAGGTGTCTTTTTCAACATTGGCTTGATAAAAGTAGCGTCTTCCATCTTTATGGCGTTTCACGGCTTGTTTTTTTGTCAAACGCATCAACAGTGTTTTGATTGTGTTTTCGTGCCATTTGGTGTTGATTTGTACGCGTTGAATGACTTGACCAACAGTTAATGGACTCTGTTGCCATAAAACCTCGAGCAATTTCAATTCAGAATCAGATACTTTCATAGTAAAACTCTATAGTGTAAGCTTACAGCTTACATGTGTAGTTGTTAAGTTGTCAAGAGTAAATCAAAATTTAATTAACTTTGCTCTTTTGGTATTTTGGGAGGTTATCCTCAATATGTAACCATATTACTTGTGATGCGGTATAAATATGATAGTTTGGGTGTACTAAATTAGGGTTATCTAAAGACGTTATGGCTAGGAGCTTGTCCGAGAATAGATAATCTATTACAGAAAAGCTGGATTTGTGCTATTTTCCGCTTTTTCTCGGCAAATAGCGGTGCTATTCTTCTCAAAAAACTGAAAAACAGCCCTAAATCCAACTTTCCTTCACTACGATTCCTATTCTCGGACAAGCTCCTAGGGTTATGTATTCAGGGTGTTTTTTATGCCTGTAACTTAATGTTGATCCACAGTGCTCACAAAAACCACAACGAATTGTTGCTGAAGAATGATATTCTTTAGGTTTTTCATTGTCCCAAGTGACTTGCCCATCTTTAAAATCCATCCAAGCTGAAACAGGCGAGCCAGTGATTTTTTGGCAATCACGGCAGTGGCAATAATCGCCATCAAATGGTTGATTATCAACCGTGTATTGAATTTTTCCACAATGGCAAGAGCCTGATAATCGTCTGATATGATGTTTCATAATTTTTCTCCATTGACCTGTGACCAATGATAAGGTTGCAGTTCTCTTATTGATTTGAATATAAGTTTGTTCTCTGGGTTTGAAATAGCAACGCGCACTTTTCCACCCCAATGCACTAAGCGTTCTTGGCAAATACCACAAGGCGTTAAGACAATGAAGTCTGACATTTCATCCTGTCGATAGAGGCATAAACTATGAGTGACTTTTTCGTCTCGTTTATGCGCTTCGAGTAATGCCCCAACCTCCATACACAAAGAAAGAGCATCATTTTTTACCTCTGGGGCAATACTGGTGAGTATTTTTCCTGATTCTGTGGCAATAGCTGCGGCACCTCCGGAACCAGTTGGGTAACGTTGCCGCACTAAGTTAACTGCGTGATTGTACAGTTTTTTCTCAATTTTCATCATTCTTTTATCCATATCATGGATGCCATTCGCCCTGTTTCTCCATCGCGACGATAGGAAAAGAATAAGTTTTTGTTGTCGTGAGTGCAGTAAGGGGACTGGGTTATTTGCGTAATGCCAAGTGACTTGAGTTGGGTAACGGCAATTTTTTTTAAATCAGCGTGCCATTTTTTCTTTTTGTCCAAATAAAAGCAATGGACAAGGTCTTTATTTTTAGCAACAAATTTTTGTCTAAACTCAGCATCAACTCGGTAGGGTTTATAGGAAATACAGGGTCCAAGCCAGCATTGTAATTCGCTATTTTCGCCATTTAATTGCGTTATTGTTTGTTCGAGAATGTTTGCAAACAAGCTTCTCCAACCACAATGAACAGCAGCAACAACACTGGCTTGCTTATCTGCTATTAGCACGGGAAGACAGTCCGCTGTTAATACGCAGCACACAATATTTTTTTTACGTGTAAAGCATGCATCAGCAGTAATTTGTCCATGCCCTTTTGGAACGTGAGAGTATTCGACAA
>JALSIL010000199.1 GCA_026990095.1 Lysobacterales bacterium | reverse complement strand
CAAATGACGATATTTTGAAAGTTAACGGGACAGTAGTGAATTTATATGAGATATTTCTTTTTTATATAGTTGTTTTAAGACAACAATTAACTAGGTAAGGCAGTTATGAACAAAAATAAAAGAAACAATTATTTAGTATTTCTTGTACTTTTAGTACAATCAGTACTTGTTTCAATTTCACTTTATATCTTTAGAGACTCTGTACATCATTATGGATTGTCATTACTAATAAGTGTCCCAGTGACTATAGTTGCTTTTTTCTTGATGGGGAAAATCGATAAAAAATAAATTAATATTTATTTAGGGGGGTAGAATAATTTATTAGATGATTGATGAATTTAGAAAGTTATGAGCAATTTGAGAATAGAAACCGGACAGTTGCGAGATTTAAATGGCTCTAATTGCCTTATTTTTATCCCAGTAAAACTCAATCAATTTGCTTCCAAAGATTTCATACAAACAAAGGCTTGAAAGCCTAGACTTAATAGCATTTGATCAAATTTTTTCACTATATTTTTTTAAGTTCATCGCAGGAGATAAAAACACTGTTAGTGGATTTGCCGATATTGCCATTGATGAATTGTATCTGTGGGCTGGTGCACGCGTTGGCTCGAATCGCTTTGTGAAAACCGTCTGTTCGGCTGTGGCTCGATTTAACAACTCTCTTAAAGCGTTGAGTCAAAACTCAAAACTAACACTTGATGATTTAATCGCCATCAATACCCGTTTGCGACCTAAAAAACGCAATTACGGTATCCGAACTAGCAACATGCGAGCAGGCAACCCCAAAACCAATGCCAATGCTTTTTATTGCATTGCCCCACAGTTGGTTAAAGAATATTTGGATGACTTAATTGATTTTATCAACTCTGATGTGAAAAATGATGCCAATAAAGCATTGCTTGTCTTGCAACAATTTATTTTTATTCATCCTTTTAGTGATGGCAATGGCAGGTTATCTCGGTTGTTGTTATTAAAAATCTTGCAAGAAAAACATGGATTAATCTACTCATGTTTATTATCAATCTATCTGAAAAATATCAATAGAGACAATTATCATAAGGCAGTAAGTCAGTATCAGCAAAATGATGTTGTTGCTTTACAGCAATTTTATAATCAAGCTATTCAATGGACAAACCAATCAGCAAAAATACTCTCAGGTTTTATTCAAGAATATACCAATAAAGTTGGTCAACAAAATATTGGTTCTGATAGCAATTATTTACAAGTGGTTATAAAGACCAAAGTGAATCAGAAACTTGATGAGAGTGTTTTTCAACCTCAAGTCACTAAAGGTCAATATAAAATATACTTCAATACCGCTTTGCTCAATGCCTTAAATCAATTTGATTATTACCTGCGTTTTGAATTGCGCAGTTGTATGGTGGCTAGCCCAAATTAATTACGGAAATACAGAATTTGTAGTCATATTTTTTTAGGTTGGGCTAAGCTTGTGCAGCCCAACAATTCGATGTTTTTTTGGTCGGAGCAAACAATTGGTAAGTGGGATTTATCCCACTCTAAACTCAACAATTATAAATAAGCGTCGGTTGAAACCGACAATCCAACAAAAGAAGTTATCGCACAGCGGCACAACGAAAACGTTCTATTTAAAGTATCTGATCGAGAAGAAATTAATCTACTTGGATAAAGGTAAGTTTGAGCTAAGATAATTCAAACTAATTTTTGATACGATTTTTTTTTGGTCAAGCATTAATTTATAATTATAGAGACTTTTGCATAACTCTGGGATGATGGGAAAAAGAATGAAAAAAGCTCCAATCAAGGCAAAAAATGAGTCAAATAGCCCGCTATTTATTCGTATCATCCATGATACTCACCCACATGCGTGGGCTAGCGTGAAAATCCTTTCCAGAAGGATTTTTGCGAATTTTTTAACGCAGAGTGGTGTTTTTTGCAACTTTTTAACACGTGCCATGAGTTATGCAAAGGTCTCTTATATAATATAAAAATTCCATAGATAAGTTAAGTAGGCTTTGTATGAGATTCAGTAAGTAAACTAAGTACATATTTTCCACTAACGAAGCAGCCCATAAAAATAACCAAAATATCATACAAGTGACACAAAGAGCGTTTAAATATCAGTATTTTGAGGTTATTAATAGCACATATTAATAAATAGAATTCAGCAATTAACACAAAGATTACGGTTTTTTGCACTGATAAGTTTGACAAAAAGTACTTAATAAGATAATTTACAATATTAGAAATTAATCGTAAAAACTTTTATAGAGAGGGTAACCGAAAATGAGTAAGAAAATTTTAGTATTTTTAATGGTGTTTTCATCCTATGCAATGGCTGCAAGTAAGCCATTCGTCACAACGCCAATGGCACCAAGAGGGGGAGCTTTAGCAATTCCTGATGATGCTTATGATGGCACTGTTGGCACGATGGCATGTATGACTGTGGTAGGTCCTGGTGGATCTATTAACGACATGAATGTTGATATTGATTTAGAACATACATGGGCAGGGGATTTAGTGATAAAAGTTATAGCACCTGATACAACGACATTAACCTTACAAAGTCGAGCAGGGTTTGTAGAACCTGCAGATGATGGGACGGGTGGTTTTGGAGACAGCAGTGATTATCAGGCAGGTGCTATTATAAATTTTGCTAATAGTGGTACAACATCTGCTGAAGATGCGGGTTCTACAATTCTAGGTGGTGACTTTATTTGCGTTACAGATGGTCTATGTAACTATTCACCTGCACCAGGTGCAGGTCCAGGAACGGACTTTACTGACTTTGTTGGTATGGACTCGACAGGTAATTGGCAGGTTTGTATAGGCGATGCAGGTGGCGGGGATACAGGTAACTTTATCTCAGCAGCGATTAATTTTGATGTAGCTGCAGCTTTGGCACCACCAACGCCAGTTCCATCTCTGTCTTTTTATGGAGTTCTTTTGATGATGAGCTTGTTAATCATCATGATGGTTTACAGACAAAAACGTAAAGTATAAAGAAATAAAATGTCAGACTAAAGCTAAAGTTTTTCTGGCATTAGTTGGATTTCAATGAAACCTGTCAATTGATAAAATAGACAGGTTTTTTTATGTCATTTATTGGTTTCGAAATTTAACCTATATGCTAAAAATACATCTTTATGCAATCCTTAAGAAGAACATCTAATCTTATTATAAGTGTTAATAGTCAATTCAGATATATTAAATTCTTCAATTTTTTGTGAAGATGACCATTTAATTTTTATGGTTTCATAGCTACTGGTATTATAAAATAATAGTCTGGCATCGATTGATGAAGCATAACTGCCATCGGCATGAACAGTTCGATAAAGAGAGTTGTTTTTGTTATCAGTTATTTGCAGTTTAGCACCATAATCAATTCTATTTTTACAAACAGGGATAATTCCTATCCATTGTTTCGGGTTGGTGTTATTAAGAATAACAGTTGAGTATTGATTATTGTTGTTGATGACAAAGTCATAGTCGCCATCGTTATCAAA
>JALSIL010000198.1 GCA_026990095.1 Lysobacterales bacterium | reverse complement strand
GAAATCACTGAAACAAGTGCAACTGTATTTTCATTGAATTTCAATTGATAGATATTATCTTGCTTATCAGAAACAGTATAAAACTCCCCATCCCACCAAGTCAATCCTGATGGTTCAAGGAAACCCTGAGTCTCGACTTCATAAGCTTTAATTAAGTGCAGTTGTTGTGTTTTTTTTGAATGCAATGCACATGAACTCAACCCAATGCATATGAAAATCAAGATTATCAAACGCATTTATTCAAAACCATTAAGGAATAACACATCAGGATTGACAGCACTACAAGTACTTGGATCTAAAACTTGTATATCATCTATTATCCATGGTGCCGTTCCACCAACAGTTGAGTCAGCTGCCATTCTCCATCTGATTTTGGCTGTTGTGCCAGCAAAAGAGGACAAAGCCACTTCAACCTTTTGGAAAGTTGACTGACTTCCTCCCCAAGCAGCAACTGCACCTAAAGGGTTACCGCTATTGAGCGTCACATTGTACCCACCAACAGTTGCCAAAGAACCTAAATCCACCCAGTTGTTAAAAGCAGTATTAGTGGCAATTTCTAACACACCGCCATCATAATAAGGCGAATTTCCTTCAAAACCAAATTTATGCCAAAACTCCAAAATACTGTCTGCTGTTAAATCCATTGCTGGACTGATTAACCATTTGTCTGTAGTAACACCAGGGTCAGATGTAGAAAAAGCATGGGGAGCCAAATACCCACCAGTCAAAGCAACAGCCCAATCGTCTGTACCTGAAGCAAAACCATGTGACCAACCCGCACTTTGTGCATCGGCTATGACATTATATGCCTCAACATTTTCGTCCAACAAAGCACATATCGGTTGTAATTGAATATTTTGCGTTGTCGTCTGACTGGCGACAATTGAAACATTATCTATTGTTTGGGGTGCATAACCTTGTTTTGCAACCGAGAGATTAGCAGTGCTGGCTAAAGAACTAAAACTGTAATGACCCGATGCATCGCTACTAGCCTGTAAGCCGTTATAACTCAGGATAACCGCATCAATGGGCAGATTTGTGGTGGCATCGGTAATCGTGCCTGATAAAGTTCCTAAATCAGCTGCATCAACTATAGTAAAAAATTTCGCATAAGGAACTCCTGTTACGCCACTTGAGTCAGTTGTTTGAAGATAAACAACATGTTGCCCAAGGCTCATTCCAGTGGTATCAATTTGCCCGCTAAAATTTTCAGTAACTGCATTAAAATTACCATCTGTTGCATTAAGCAAGATAGGAGTTGCACCCACATCCCACGGACTTTCATCAATAAATAACTCAACTTTTGCGATGCTCTGAGTCGGTTCTGGCGGTGGCAAAGTATGAGGAGGCACTGGTGGATTAGCCGACCTGTCATTATAAAAATGATTATCTGTTGCCACACCAGAAATATTTACCAAGTCTCCTGGAAAAATAAAATCTTGGCTTGTGCTTACATCAAGGTTTTCAATATCAGGTCCTGAAGCTTTTATATAAGGAGCATCCGCTACCTTTATTGCGTAAATTAAGGCTTTAAGATTGTCTGGCAAAATAGTGGACTCAAAATAATTACACTGTGGTCTAAAACCAGTATTACCCAGTTCAAAAGTATAAGAAGCAACACCTAATTGACCATAGGCATTATCATCAGCCGCTCCGTCTGCACCATATAAATCATTTGACGGCATAGGTGTATACTGATTATACCAAGCGAACTTTCTACCTAAAGTCTGTAACTGTGAGTCATTTGGAGCAAGTTGAACAAAGCTCGGATCAGAAAACCCGTAAGGCCACAGCACTAAATCAGAATAGCTATGTATGTCGATATATACACCAGGCGTTGAATCAGGAGCAGCATCATTTAGATTGGGACCTCTGTTGTCTGCAAATAAGGTTTTTAGGTGAGTATCAATTGCTGTATTTTCGTGTTCTGATTGAGCCGACGTCCCCCTGTACGTATCACTACAAACATTTGTACTTGAACACCCCAATGTACATTGTCCAGCCCCCCATTGCCAAATAAAATTCCTATTCATATCTACACCTTTGTTACCACCTGAACAAAAGTTATTGTTTTCATTTTTCCTTTTATTGATATCAATTGCTTCTGCAATTTTTCTTCCATCAGGGTTTCCTTGCAACATTAAATGAATTTCACGGTTATCGATGAGCCATGTTGCATCTGCATCAGTGCCATAATTATGTAACAAATATTCAGCAAGTCGCGTATTTAATTCAGCTGGAGCCAACTCTCTTGCGTGAATTGAACTAACAAAAAACACTTTAGGTTTTGTTGTCACTGTATTTACATTAGTTATTTTCAAAACCCTTAAGTCATAACCAGGCTTACCACCTGGTGTCGCCTTTTCCCAAGATTCACCAATTTTGATATTTGATGCTAAGTTTGGATAACTTGCAATTAGGTCATCCATAGTTTGGTAAGTTTCTTCTACCGTTCTAATACAAGGTCTATCGCTTAACCCAGATACTTGCGGGGTGCTCTTATCAAGTAGTGCTGCTTTTATTTTGTTCAAAGACTGTTTTCTAGATTCCATCATTTTCAAATTAACTTCAACCTTAAATCCAAAACTAAACAGTTCTTGGTATTTATGTAAGTTTTCAACTGAAACAGTAAAGTATTTTTCGTTCTTATGAATCATCCATGGCTCATTAATGGATGCGTACTGTTGAACTTGTTTATAATCGTTATAATAAACATTAACAATCCAAGGACCAGTGCCTTTTGTTGGCAGTTGTTGAGTTGGTTCAGAAGAAACAAGTGCGGTGAAAAACACAAGCACACTAAAAAGGATAACTTTTGTATTCATAATTTTTACTATTTGAGGAATATTTTTGCAGACATACTAACTTATTTTGAAAATAATTTAAATTATTCACCCAATTTAAATCCAATAAGGAATAAAAGAAAATGCTGTGACTAAGCCGTTAGTTAGCCATTGCATCCATCTCAAGTAACTTGCCAACGGATTGATTATTGGCTTTCACAACCGTATGCCCTAATCATGGCGGGCAAACTCTTTTAATTGTGCATCTTCAAAAGGCCAGCCAAGTTCTTGTTTTTGAGCGTTAACTAAAACAGGAATGCGAACGTGGTATTTTTGCACTAACTCTTCATCCGTATCAATATCGATAAAAGTATAGGTTATATTCAATCTTAACAAAGTATCTTCCACATCTTCACATAGTGGGCAATCATTGCGGCTATAAAGTATCATATTTGACTTCCTTTAAGAGTTAATCCGCATATTTCATACAAGCGGCAGAAAACGGGCATATTTATCCTATATTTCAATGACTTAGTTTAACTAAGTTACGGTAACAGTTTGTACCTGAATGGTTTTATAAAATATGCGGGTTAATTATTATTCAATTGTATGGCAAAATACGTCACAATAGCAATAAAACAGATGGGTGAAAGAGCATATTCCCACCATTTATCCGTTAGAATTTAATCTATTTTCATTAATTATG
>JALSIL010000197.1 GCA_026990095.1 Lysobacterales bacterium | reverse complement strand
AAATTTTTAAAAAATATTAAAAAATGGAGAAATAAATGAAACATAATAAAATCTTAAGTGCTTTAGGCATGGCTAGCACAGCACAGCACAGCACAGCACAGCACACTTAGACAACTCACCAAACGCATAGTTCAAGTTACGGCATTTACGGTTTCGTGTTTGGTTGTGTTGCCAAGCTTTGTTCAAACGGCAGATGCTCAGACAGGCGATGATTATACTTGTGCTGAAGATGACTGTGAATTAATTCATCAAGCGGAAGAAAAATCCCGTATAGAAACGAACTATGAAAATAGTAGTTCTGTCTTTTATTCAACTGATTACCTGATACACAAAGCCAAAGTTGATAAAATCTTTATTAAGAAAGAAGAGAATAAAAATAATGGAGGTATGTCATGAAGCAATCCATTATTTTAAAGCCATTAGGTCAAAATAAACCTTCATCAACGAGCAACTTATTAAAGAAAACTATGCAAGTAACAGCGTTCACGTTCTCTTGTCTGGTTGCATTACCCAGTTTTGTTCAAACGGCGGATGCTCAAAGTTACTGGGACGGTGAAGTAATTGCTTATGGATCTTATAATCCTTGGGGCGGTTGGGATGGCTGGGGAGATGAAGGTCAAGGTTGTTACATGCTTGGTTGTGAATCCTATGGAAGCGGTAATGGAGGTTCAAATGGAGGCGGAAGTAATGCTGCAGCCCATGAAGAATATTGTACTGATGTTGCGAATGTTGTTAGTTTATTTTCAGGAGTGAAAATTATTGGGACAGCAGGTGCTATTTTGTCATTGGGAGGTATGGCTGGTAATTTTGCTGTATCTAGTCTAGAAGGTGGAATTCGTGATATTAAAACATTTTATCAATCTGGTGGGACTACGCATGCTGGGTCACCTTATTTTGGAATAGACTGGAATGCAGCTAATATTAATTGGCAACCCTTTATAGATCAATGGACTGCTATGGGAAATGGTGGGCCTTCTACTACAAATGGAGGTTTTGAACATGTTTTAGCACTTTATTTTCAATCTGTGGGTGTTGGAAGCGGTCCGAGCAATGTCACTCCCCCAAGTGATTTATTGCCAGAAGATCCTGATCCTGGGTTATCATGTAATTAAATTGTTATAATTAGGTGAGTAGAGGTATTCTACTTACCTTATCCTAAAATTTCATTAAATATAAATTATGGTGCTTTAATATTATGTCACAGAAATTAAAAACATTACTTATTGCTCTTTCTGTATTGCTAATTATTTCTATCGTAGTAATTCAGAAGTCATTAAATAGAGCATTTGTTGGTAAACAAACAGTTGATTTAGCCGATGTAGTACAAACAAAAATATCTAAACATGATAAGTTAATGGTTGAAAACTATACTACAATTGAGCCAATGCCTGATGCAATAAAAAATTTAAATACTAAATTAACTCAGGATTTTAATATTCTTGATCCAGACTCTCTTATAAATGAAATTGACAAGTTTGCAGGCATGTCAAGAGAGAGTACATTCGATGTTGTGAGTAGAATTAATGACTATCTAAATAGCCCCTCAGAATTTAAAATTCAACTCAAAGAATTACAAAAAAAATGT
Organism: Lysobacterales bacterium; assembly: GCA_026990095.1. GTDB lineage: Bacteria > Pseudomonadota > Gammaproteobacteria > Xanthomonadales > Marinicellaceae > NORP309. The sequence continues at coordinate 1,912 of JALSIL010000197.1, read as the reverse complement.
GCTAGGAATCTAGAAAACTTAAAAGGTTTAGAAGAAATCATTGAAGATAATCATGAAAATTTAGGAGAGAATCAATTTAATGTATTTTATTTTGAATTAGGCTTAAAAGAAAGTCACTTTTGCGAAAGAGTTGGTACTGAAATGGATGTGTTGTGGTTATTTGTGAAACTTGCCCGTAAAGGTGACGAAGTTGCGCAACTTCTTTTATTTGAAGAATTAATGTGGGCGGTTAATTTAAAGCATTTTAATATTAAGAAATATCCCCATGAGTATATGCAATTACGAGATGAAGCAATTGAATATTTATCTTTGTTAGCAAGAAAAGGCGTTTTTAGAGCTTCGGATTTAGTTGCACAAATTTACTCAGGAAATGAAAGTTCATATTATAATGTAGTAAAACCTAATTTGCTTCTATCATATTATTATTTTTCACTTGCAGTAAAACAAGCAAACTTTTTGCAACAACCTTATAATAATATGAGACCAAATGTTATATATGAAAAACTAACTAACAAAGAGAAAATCATTGCAGATAGAATGACAAGAAATCTTTAATCAAATGACAATAAAACCTAAAACAGGGCAACTCTCCCCATCAAAAATCGAGAATTGCCCTGTTTTTACACCGATTAAAATCTCTGATGAAATCATCGATAGCTTAAGGGTTGATCAGAGCGTTAAACTAAAACCACTTAGCTTTGATTGTGATTTTTTAACCCTGTATTTACTCAAGTTTTTGGCTGGGGATAAAAATACCTCCAGCGGTTTTGCTGATTGTGCCATTGATGAATTGTATCTGTGGGCTGGTGCACGCGTGGGCTCGAATCGCTTTGTGAAAACTGTCTGTTCGGCAGTGGCTCGATTTAACAATGGTCTTGAGGCGTTGAGTCAAAACTCAAAACTAACACTTGATGATTTAATCGCCATCAATACCCGTTTGCGACCCAAAAAGCACAATTACGGTATCCGAACCAGCAACATGCGAGCAGGCAACCCCAAAACCAATCCCAATGCTTTTTATTGCATTGCCCCACAGTTGGTTATGGAGTATATGCAGGATTTTCTAAAATTTTACACTAATGATGACCAAACCATTGGTAAAGGTTTATTTGCCTTGCTGCAGTTCATCTTTATTCACCCATTTCGTGATGGCAATGGTCGATTATCACGCTTGTTGTTAATCCATAGCGTGCAAAAAAAGCACGGCATTATCTTTGCCTGTTTATTAGCAATCTACCTTAAAAACATCGATAAAAAACAATACCACCAATGCATGAAACGCTACCGTGAAGGTGATATTGAACCGTTACAACACTTCCACGACAAAGCCATTAACTGGACGTGCAAAAGCTATGAAGAAATTAATGGATTGCTATCGGCGTATGAAGAACTAGTCGGTCAAGAAAAAGTTCAAGCGGATGAAATTTACAGGCAAATTGTTGTGAAAATTCCAAAAAACAGCAAACACAAAATAGACCCAAGTGTTTTTCAACCTCAAGTCACCAAAGGTCAATATAAAATATACCTCAATACTGCTTTGCTCAATGCCTTAAATCAATTCGATTATTACCTGCGTTTTGAATTGCGCAGTTGTATGGTGGCTAGCCCAAATTAATTACGTAAATACAGAATTTGTAGTCATATTTTTTTAGGTTGGGCTAAGCTTGTGCAGCCCAACAATTCGATGTTTGTTTGGTCGGAGCAAACAATTGGTAAGTGGGATTTATCCCACTCTAAATTCAACATTTATAAAAAAGCGTCGGTTAAAACCGACAATCCAATAAAAGAAGTTATCGCACAGCGGCACAGCGAAAAGCAAAACCAACCGTAGATATTCTATACCTCATAGCAAACAATTGGTAAGTGGGATTTATCCCACTCTAAATTCAACAATTAAACAATTATAAATAAG
>JALSIL010000196.1 GCA_026990095.1 Lysobacterales bacterium | reverse complement strand
TTCGCCATCGACAAAGCAGTGATCGCCAATGGAGGTGGCCAATCTAATAGTGGTGACTTTCAACTCTCAGGCACTGTCGGTCAAACAACTGCCGCAAACAGCTCAACAGGCGGTGGCTTTGCTTTAACTGGTGGCTTTTGGCTAGCAGCAAACTACAACAATAACGATATTATTTTTGAAAATGGTTTTGAGTGATTTAGGAAAACCATATAAGAAATATCATCAAACTAAAAGAATAAATACAAGAGAACATGTAAAAGGTCTCAAAGAAATATTAACTTAACTAAGAGGAAACAATATGGATAAAAAATACATTATTATTGCGTTATCGTATGCATTGGTAGGTTTAATACTTGGCTCAGTTATGGCAGCCACAAAAAACCACGGGCAAATGGTCACCCATGCCCACATCATGTTACTGGGTTTTGTGACCACATTCAGCTACGGGCTTTGTTATAAATTGTGGATAACAAATTCCAGTACAAAAGTAGCTAAGAGTCAGTTTGTTCTCCATCAGCTAGGAACTATTTTAATGCTATCTGGTTTGTATATGATGTATGGCAATCTAATCGAAAATCACAAAATAGAGGCCCTAATGGGCATTTCATCTGTTGCTGTGATTTTGGGTTTAATTTTGATGATTTATCAATTGATACAAACCAATAGAGATAATCAATGACTGACAAACCGCAACTCAAACCCATAGGAGCCGTTGCTGGTATTGGCGGATACACACAAATCCGTCAATACCTCACGCAGCAATTTGCCAAACTGGGATTTGAACCATTTGATAACGGCGTTGCTGCTTTTGCAAAATTTAGCGGCGAAGTTGAAGGACAAAAAATAACCATTTCATTTAGCATACTCAAACGCAGCAAATATGTCGGCATAAGTTCAGACCATCAATTTCGCTACCGAACATTTCAGGGTATAAGAATGGAATGTATATTACCAACTACAATAAAAACACGCTTGCTTATAGTGAAAACCCCAGGAAGATGGCTTAAACGCATCACCAATTGGCTTTTGCGTAGGAAAAAATTCAAAGCCATTGATAAAGATTATTTAGGTAAGGAACTGTACTCTCCCGATGAACTATTTGCCCAAGCCTTTATCAATGATGCAACAATAAAAAATAATCTACAGCAATTGACCCACAAAACCACGCAATGTATTTCTTGGGGACTGGTGCTTATTCCCGAACAACTCAACCTTAACATCACTTTGGCAAATTTAGACGAATTTGAAAGCGACAAACTCAAAAATCGTATGCACAATCTGGTCAAATTAGTCCAATCTATCGAAAGCAAATCAGTAAGCCAAGAGCTTAGCTTGACAAAGAGCGAAATAATGGCACGCGACAATCCAAAAAAGCTCGTATGGCGAGGATTGTGGTTTATTCTACTCTACATTTTATTCTGTCTTTTGCTAATTGGAATTTTGTTTCTTATCACCCTCAACTTTGGGCATAACACTGTTTTAATACTCGGCATTGTCTTATTTTTAATTTATAAATACATTTAAAAAAGACCTTTACGAATAACACAACCAACAACCCATCATGAAAACATCTGTTTATTTAAAAAAAACGATACTCGGTATTCCGCTAGTCTTTGGCTTGGTTTTGATTGTGTTTGGTATTAAATTTGTTTTACAAGCCCAATCAACAAAATATTGGCAACAAACCCAAGCAATAATAACTCAGGTCAATTTGGTAGAGACCACTAGTTCGACAAGCACAACTACTAGCAAACAAAAGAGCATTGCTGTTTCCGTTGTGTATCGTTACCAAGTTAATGGTAAAAAATACCAATCAGACAAATACCGTTACGGTGAAGGTAAAACCATTAAAAGTCGCCTTAAAAACCGAACACAAGCCCAACAATTCTTAGCCCATTCCCCTTATCAAAAAGGTCGTGAAATAAAGGTTTATTACAACCCCAACAATCCACAACAAGCGGTCATTAAAACTGGGCCGAGTTTTTGGACATACACTCCTTTAATTTTCGGTTTATTTATTTCTAGTGTTTTTGCCGTGATTTTGTGGAGAATATCACGATGAAGGCAATACCAAACAAAACTAAAATTATCGGGTTTGGCTTTATAGCTGTCTATAAACTGAATAATAGCCTAAAACAATTGAGAAGTATTTCACAACAAAACAATAAGAACAAATATTCTAAACATTTTGGTCAACCGATTTCACAGAAATCGTTAGAAGAGTTATAAATAATTTAACAGGAGAAAATCATGAAAATTAAATACCTATTAATACTCGCAGCACTTTCCGTGTCATTGCATATAAACCCAGCTCTTGGTCAAGACAACATAACAATTGTCGCACCAACTTCTGAGGCAGCCAATGGGCTGGATTTACAAGCAGTTAGTGAATTATTTACCGAAACAAAAAATCTTGAAGATTTTGAAAGAGCGCTCAATGACCCCGATGATGGCATCAATAATTTAGATTTAGATGGTAATGGTGAGGTGGATTATATTCGTCTAGTTGAAAAAGTTGCCAATGATGCTCACCTCATAATATTACAAGCAGCCATTGGGCCAGATGAATTTCAAGACGTTGCCACCATAGAAGTAGAAAAAAGTGGTGACAATTACACCATGCAAGTACGTGGCAACGCCGTAATTTATGGTGAGAATTATTACTACCACCCTGCACATGTGCATATCCGCACTTGGCCAATTATTGGCTGGATTTTTCGTCCAGTTTACCGCCCTTATCATTCGCGCTTTTATTTTGGCTTTTACCCAAGGTGGTGGCGTCCTTTTCGTCCATTGCATCGCACCGTCTACAGAAATAGAGTTGTTCGCTATACTGGAAGAAACACGTTTGTTGCCAAACGTGTGAGCCGTGTCCATACGATTAATCGCTTCAATTACAAACCTCGCACTTCTGCACGGGTTAGCAAAAGAGTTACCGTAAAGCACAATGGCAGAACCACAACCGTTAAAAGAACCAACAAAGTGACGAATCCTAGAACTAGCAACACCACGGTTAAACGCACAAAAAAAGTTACAACTAAGAAAAATGGTCGCAAGAAAACAGTGAAAAAAACGCGCGTTAAGAAAAAAAGATAAACCAATATGGGTAAAACAAAAAACACCGTCATTGCGAGGAGCATAAGCAACGCGTCACCAAACGGCTGTGGACTGAAAGTCCAAAGGTTGATTAAAAGGACTAAAAGTCCTTGGTCATCCTCGCCTATGCGGGGATTCAGTATTTAGAACTCGATATTTGATTAGAGACCTTTGCATAACTCTGGGATGATGGAAAGAAGAATGAAAAAGTAAAAATATTAGTAGATTTTTAAGACAGTACCTCACCCACATGCGTGGGCTAGCGTGAAAATCCTTTCCAGAAGGATTTTTGCGAATTTTTTAACGCAAAGTGGTGTTTTTTGCAACTTTTTAACACGTGCCACGAGTTATGCAAAGGTCGATTCTATTAAAAAAAGGCTCAATACAATACTTATTGCATGAG
>JALSIL010000195.1 GCA_026990095.1 Lysobacterales bacterium | reverse complement strand
CCAATACATTGGACAAATTCCACTTAAAGAACAGATGGGATTGTTTATCGAAGCCACGCGTAGACGTTCAGAAGCCCTTGACCATGTTTTGGTTTTTGGCCCACCAGGATTGGGCAAAACCACTATAGCCAACGTCATAGCCAATGAATTGGGTGTATCCATGCGATCTACTTCTGGCCCTGTGATAGAAAAAGCCGGTGATTTAGCCGCCTTATTGACCAACCTGCAACCGCATGATGTGTTGTTTATTGATGAAATTCATCGACTTTCTGCCAATGTAGAAGAAATTCTCTATCCAGCCATGGAAGATTTTCAAATCGACATCATGATTGGCGAGGGGCCCGCCGCACGTTCAATCAAATTAGATTTACCACCCTTTACCTTAATTGGCGCAACCACACGTGCAGGATTGTTAACCTCACCACTTCGTGACCGTTTTGGCATTGTGCAACGACTAGAGTTTTACAATGTGCCAGAACTGACTGAAATTGTGGTTCGCTCTGCCAAAATATTAAACATAGCCGCCGAGCAAAATGGCTGCATAGAAATTGCCCGCCGCGCACGCGGAACTCCGCGAATTGCCAACCGACTATTGCGCCGTGTTCGTGATTATGCCGAAATAAAGGGCGATGGAATAATAACCGTTCAAATTGCCAACAAAGCCTTAACCATGTTGCAAGTGGATGAAAATGGCTTAGATGAAATGGACAGGCGTTTATTGACTACACTGGTCGAACAATTTGATGGCGGACCCGTAGGAATAAACTCTCTTGCTGCCGCCTTAAGTGAAGAGCGTGGCACTTTGGAAGACGTGGTTGAGCCTTATTTAATTCAACAAGGCTATGTCATGCGCACCTCACGCGGACGACAAGCCACCAAGAAAACCTGGCAGTGGTTGGGTCTAAAACCGCAACAAGCGTTGATTGAGGATATGTTTGATTAGGTTTGAATATCCAATAATTTTGTGATCTCTTGGAAGAGAAGATTGCAGGTTAAGATGCTATTAATTGAGTGCTAACATTAAAATTGATTGAATCTGTACGCCATTGACGTATAATTAAAGTTATGGTTATCATTGAAACTAGTATATTTACAAAGCTCATTACAGAAATGATGAAAGATGATGAGTATAGATTGTTACAAGAATCATTAATTATCAAACCAGATGTCGGTGCAATAATAAAAGGAAGTGGTGGTTTACGAAAAGCTCGTTGGAAGCTTGAAGGAAAAGGTAAACGTGGAGGAGTTAGGTATATCTATTATTGGGTTAATGAAGATGATCAAATTATAATGTTGTATGCTTATAGAAAATCTAAACAGGAAACATTAACCAATGAGCAAAAGGCACTATTAAAATCAGCTATAGAAAGGTGGAAAGATGAAAAATGAAATGTTTAAGGAATTATTAGAAAGTGTTAATGAAGCAGAGCAAATCCTGAAAGGTAAGAAAAAGCCATCACGCTCCATTGAACATCCTGAACTGGAAGTTAAAGAAATACGTGAGAAAATGGGTTTAACTCAGTTCCGTTTCGCTATGTTAATTGGCGTAAGTAAACGAACTCTAGAAAACTGGGAACAAGGTCGTCGAAAACCAACAGGCCCTGCTAATGTTTTATTACGTGCATTAAAGGCAGACCCAAAACATGTAGTTGAAGCTTTGCATTCATAAAAGAAAGGAGAATCAAATACTCTGACACCATTGATGGAACCTATTCAACCATCTGATTTGAGGGTGATTTTTTTAATCTTATTAGGCTTGCCGCTTGTCTATTCAAAAAAACTATTTATGTGGATAAAAACGTAATTCCCAAATCCCGCTATGGAAAATACGATTTGGATAAAAAAAACCGTCATTCCAGACGAGCCAAAGCAAGAGCTGGAATCCATTTGCTCGAAGACATTCCAAGGCTATAGATTTTCACTTCGTGTTCTTGTAATTGAAAAATCAAACAAGAAAATTTGTAATCAATTCTTCTGCAACGCCAAAATAGGATCAAGTTCAGCGGCTTTTTTGGCGGGGTAGTAGCCAAAACCGATGCCTGTCAATAAACATACGCCCACAGCTAGGACTATTGAAAACAGCGACCACTGCACCGGCCAATCAGCAAAAGATTGAATGGCAAAGGACAGCACCACGCCCATCACAATGCCAAGAACGGCGCCAACGGCGGCAATAGTGGCAGATTCGACTAAGAATTGATTCTTAATATCAGACTTTTTAGCACCAAGAGCACGCATAAGTCCGATTTCTTTGGTGCGCTCAAGTATGGTGGCAAGCATGATGTTCATGATGCCAATGCCACCAACAAGCAGAGAAATACCTGCAATAGATGACATGACTATGGTAAATATTTGTTGGGTTTTATTTTGTTGGTTCAATAAAGAAGCGGGAACGATTAACTCAAAATCATCAACATTACCGTGACGGCGTTTAAGCAATTTATTAATCGCTAAGGATGCCACTTGTGGTTTGATGTTTTCATCAATTTCAACACGAATACTGTCGATTTGGCTACCTAAATTTTCAAACTTTAACCGTTTCATGGCAGTAGTTAAAGGTAAAAATATGCGGTTGTGTTCGGCTCCTAGTTTAATGCCTTGTATTTCATTTTTACTAAGTTTTTCTTGCGCAAGAACGCCAATAACTTTTAGCCATAAGTGGTTGATTTTGATAAATTGACCTATGGCGTTTTCATTTGGGAAAAGCTTGTTGGCCACTTCTGAGCCGATGACTGCCACTTGCTGGTTGGACAGTGAGTGGTTTTGATTAAAAAACTCGCCTTGGGCTAGTTTTAAATTGGTTAAATCAAAACAACTCTCACTCATGGCTAATACCGAGCTATCCGCGGTGGCTTGTTTGGAAAACACCGAATAGGTCTTTATCTTTTTCTCGGCACAAACTTTGGTAACAAAAGGCAATGATTTTTTCATGGCATTCATGTCATTGAGGCTTAATCCTAAGGAGTTTTTTCGGATTTCCTTTAAGGTGTCTTCATCGTTTTGTTTTTCATTGATGACTAAATTATGCAAGCCCATGGATTCAATTAATTTGGTGGATTCAATTTTTGCCCCCTCACCAATACTGAGCATGGCAATAACGGCTCCAACGCCAAAAACCATGCCCAGCAAAGTCAATAAAGTGCGTAATTTATGGTGCATCATTTCCACAATAGCTTGTTTGAATAAAATTCCCATTAGAGTTTTTCCTCTGGTGGTTTGGTTAATGCAATGACGTCACCCTCGTTAATCCCTGATTTTATTAAACACAAACTTGTTGAGCATTGACCTGTTTGAACCGTTTTTTTAGTAAATTTTTTATCACCGCTGTGCTGTCTATAAACCCACGTTTCTTGTCCTTTTCGGAAGATGGCTTGAACAGGCAAGCTAATGCTGTGGACCTTTTCATTGGTCATTATCTGCGCATCAAGGCGTTGACCAGGAATAAGTTTCGTTTCATCTTTTTGTTGAATTTGTGCGGTAACGATGAAATATTTAACCGGATTATCGCGTTGTTTTGTTTGTGCG
>JALSIL010000194.1 GCA_026990095.1 Lysobacterales bacterium | reverse complement strand
CCACGAGGTATGGCAGGCGTAACATTCCATGTTGTCATAGGAGTGTGCCCAGTCTTCTTTGGCAACTTTGTCACTGCCCCACTCTTGGGTTTTTGTGTCACGGCTCATGGTTTTGGCTTTGGCTGCTTTTGCATTATAGTGAGAACTCTTTGGATCAACCGCATCTTTAATCAAGCTCACTTTCCATTCCAGCTCCGAATCCATCACTGAACGTTGTATCAGTTCATCGCCTATCCATTCAAAGCGTTTTTTGCCATCAGGATTACGAATAGCGGACAAATCCATACCACCATCAAGGGCAGCAGGACCTGAGGTGTGTAAATTTGGGTAAGCATCAGGCGTGCCATGGCAATCAATACATGAAATCTCGACCGCAGCAGCCACCTCTCCATACAAATGCCCGTTGCCGTGAGAATCTTGTCCATAATGACAATCGACACAATGCATACCAACATCCAAATGCACCGATGACATGTGTACCGCTTTTTTAAACTTATCAGGATCTTTGTCACTGACCTCTTTTCCCTCTTTATCTAATAAAGTTCCATCTCGATCACGTTTAAATACGGCTCGAAAATTCCAACCATGACCATGATAATCAGCAAACTGTGTATCCTTTAACTGTGGATTTAATTTTGAAACGCCTAACACAAAATCCATATCCTTCCACTTGCCACGAGGGGAAGCCCCTTCTGGGTTTCTGTCTAACGTCGCTCGCTTTTCTTCTTCGCTTGGGTAAAATTGCTTTTCTGGCCACATAAAAGGGGCATCCGATTCGTAATCCCACATGGTATAACCCAAATAAGTATTCATAAACATATTGGGTTGATGCATGTGGCAGCTCATGCATTGACTGGTTGGTATGGCTCGGGTGAATTTATGTTGCAATGGATGACCTGACTCCTCTTTGCTAATGGTCTGGTCTTTGGTTTGTGTTTTGCCCGTATGACCAAACTGTGCGTATTTTCCTGAATGACGAGGGTCTCTGTCATTGGCATAAACCACATGACAACTGGCACAACCCGATGACCGGTAATCTCCTGGCTGGTCATTGGTTCCTAAAAACCACGTATGTGGGTCATTTAATCGGGTTTTGGTAATATTGAGCACGGGAATGGCGACCCGTCCGCCTGTCCCAGGACCTCGGTTGGATTGCTTTAAATCGGGCTTTCCTGGCTTTTCAAGGCGTTGCAACTGCCCTAAAGCATTGGGCAAACCCACTTCAGGAAATAAGTTACTAATGTTTCTTCCACCGCCTTCAAACACACGAAAAACATCGGCTGGCTTAACTGTTTCCCAAGCGGGCAAAGGGTTTAAAGCAGGTAATATGCCTCTGTCCATCATTTCTTGGGTTGGTGCTATAGGGGCAAGCAATTTTGCACCTTCGCCATCTTTTGTATAGGCTTCTCCTAAGATATATTGCTTATAAGGCAATATGCCATTATTGTAGGATGCACCACCCCATAACATGGCAGTGGTTGACATTATCGAGGATTCAGCTGCTTGAATGGTCGCCAAATGACAAGCTCCACAAGCTTCACGAGCAATTCGATAGTCCGATGGATTGATAAAGCGGATAAACTCAGGGCTTTCTTTATTCAATAATGTGTAAGTTCGTTCTGGATTGGCACTGCTTGGGAAATGCCACTTTTCTGGAAATAAAGGCAATACATGGGCTTTTTCAAGGGTATGCAAATAGTCCTCGTCGCCTTTTTTCAAACCTGATGCAACATGAACCTCAGCATTACCACCATGACAATCGGTACAACCCAATTTAATGGCAGGTGTTTCATGCATGGTTAGTTCATCGGTATTGGTATGACAGCTTATGCATCCTTCACTTTTAGCCTCCATTTCTGCTTTAGTTTGTGTTTTTGGTGCCGATGGATAGTTTGGATAATCCCGATAAACTTTATGCGCTGAGTCTGATGCTAAAGCACTGTTTAATGCAAAGAGTATTCCAACTATTGTTATTGTTTTTTTCATGTCCTTTTTCCCCTAGTACGTTAGAATAATATTAAATAATAATGAATCCATATCGCCTTGCCCAAACAATTGTTCAAAACCTTTGCCCGTAAATAAGCGAGCATAAGACAATCGCAGCACGACATTTTGTGAGTTTAAAGGTCGCCAAATAAAAGCAGCAGATAAATCTAAACCAATTTCTGTATCAATATCGGCTTGTTGCCGAGCCACTTCCAAAACTTCTGTGGTGGCAAATTCCAGATAATTGGCATTAACTGAAAAACTTAATTCAGGCAAAATTTCCATATCCATGCCAGCACCAATTAAGCCAATGCCTGGATTGGTAAAGTTCGATTGTCCGTGTTCTTTGGATGAACGCAGTGAGTTGAGAATACCATTACGTGCAGAAAGAGCCACTTTGCCGCCGCCTATGAGCGGATTTGCTTGCCGAATCCAATAACTGGTATCCGCTCCCGCAAATTGTGGGTTTTCAAAAATAGCATCATAACCATTTGACTTGTTATCATAAGGATCATCATCACCACTGCCATACAAGAATGATGCACTCAACCGAATCCAATCAAAGTCAACAGAGGCTTCTGCTGCCAAAAAATAAGCCCGTATATCCGATTGCGTGGTGGTGAAAGTGCCATGTGATTCTCGCCCAAACACATAAGAAGCAGAGGTGGTAAGGTTTAATCGCCCAAAATGACCATCGCCATTGAAACTGAGGTAGTTAGCATCGTAATATCGTGGACGTTCAGTTCCCAAAGACACAGGGCGGGCAATAAAGCCATTGTTATCATACAAAATACTGGTGTCTCTGTTGCGATTATGAATAAAACTAAACTGCGAGAAAAAACCCAGTCGAGGCTTGTCTTGCAAGTAAGTATTGGCAATAAACAAATCATCTTTGCGCAAGGCTTTACCCAAGTCATTTATGCCGCTATTGGTGTCTTTTTCAAAACGGCGAAATAATGCAAGATTATACTGAATTTTGTTATTGTTTCTGGTTCCAAACAAACGAACTCCAAAGGGTGAATCTTGGAATAAAAATCCACGAAAATCACTGGAAAAAGGCTGAATTCCAAAACGAATACTGTCAAAATCATAGTTGTCGGAAACATCACGTAAATGCTTGTCAATAAATAAGGCTTGAATACCAACATGATTATCGGTGCGTGTTGTGCCTTGGTCTGGGTCGATGTTTAATCCTAGTATTTCATCAATGCGTGTGTGGTTATAGTTGAATACGGGGATAAATCGGTATTCGTATTCAGGCGGTCTAAAAGTGGTGTCGCCCTTGTAATAGACAAATTCCAGAGCTAAATTTTCGTTCACTAAACTTTGATTGTAACCACCAAATTGATCAATTTGCCCTGGATTATTGGTGCTTTGTCCGCCTACGGGCGTTGCAGCATCTCTTTTTTCATACACGGTATCGGAAATTATCCCCAAATTAAAAAACCAATCTTCGCCATGAATGGGGCGATCGGCTTTTAAGACATTGCGATTATAAGGGTCATACCATCGTTCTTTGTAACCCAAGGCTTCAACAATTC
>JALSIL010000193.1 GCA_026990095.1 Lysobacterales bacterium | reverse complement strand
GCTATGCCGGCTTTGAGGTTGTGCAGTATAGAGAGGTTTAATTGTAATTTCAAATCTTTTTTGTAATCTTGTTAAAAAAAGTTTAAAAAATGGCGGGAAAGTTGCAGTGAAGATTTTACCAATTGCATTCCACTTTATTGCTGCTTATTTTTGGGTTAATTTGCGTTACATCAGGCAGAGTGTAGACTTGATCCGATGCAATGGAATAATCAATCCAAAACTCTGGCCATTGTTCGATTTTGATTTGTTTTTTTGCTTTAAATCCCTTGGATTGAAGTTCTTGTAGGCGCGAGTTGGCATTATTTACATCACGGTATAGCCCAAGAGAGATTGTGTTTTCGTTTTCGCCACCAGTCACAACGTAATAATCTTTGATGTTTAATTGCGATAGTTGCCTGCCAATGTCCAAGGCTTCATCTCGAGAATTTTTGGCTGGAATATAAACCCAGTACCCAGCTTCTTGAGAGGAAATTATTTTTCTTGTTCTGATTTTCAATACATCTTTTTTTAAAGCATTGAGTACGGATGTGGATTCAGATTTTGAGTTAAATACACCAACGGTGTAACACTCTTGGTTAAAGATTTCTGTTGGTGACTCTTTTGCTTTGGGTTGTTTGTTTTCCCAAATGGATTTAGAGGTATCCAATTCACTCAGTAGTGTCAATTTGTTTACATTTTTATCAACTGCGGTGAACGTGCGTTGGTTTGGTGTGTGCTTTTTACTGTAACTATAAAAAGCAATATTTGAGAGTAAAAGGATTATAAATATAATTCGAAATAGGAACATTAATCTAATTGCATTAAAAAGTATAGGTGAATATTAAATCATTTTAATAAATAGTCAATAAATTATAGAAAGCCTTGCATAACTCTTGGATTGGTATTGGGTTAACTGACCTAAAGCAGCTTGATTGAAGCACTGGAAATCAATTTTTTCTCTTTATCTACTTGCACCTGAAGCGCTCCGTTAGCGGCAACTTTTAAATACGTGGCATCAAAAGAGTTGGTTGATTCGGTTACGTGAATGGGTTGTTTGCCTAATGAATCAAATTTATTCCATTGTGCTATTAAATTTTTGAGTTTATTTGATTTAAATTCATCGATAACCTGATTTATTTCGGTGATTAAGTGGGCGATAAATTGGCTGCGGCTAACCGTTTGGATTTCTGCATTCATGCAGGGTTGATTAATGGAATCCAATAAATAATCTGCAACATTCCAATTAATGCCAACACCAATACAGGCTTTGCTTGTTGTTGGTCTTCCTTGTGCTTCAATGAGAACACCGGCAATTTTACCCGATTCTCCGATTATATCGTTAGGCCATTTTAGGCTTATGGGTTTGTTGGTGTAGAGTTTAAGTGTCTTGATAACAGCGACGCCAATGGCTATGTTAAGGCCTGATAAATGACTCAATGAGCATTTAAATGTGCTCGATAAAGATAAGGCGATGGATTGACCCAGCGGCGTGAGCCATGATTTTCCACGTTGTCCTCTTGCTTGGGTTTGGTGTTCTGCAATAAATACGGCATCTTCAGTGCTTTTTTTGGCGTGCGTGTTTGTCGAATCTGTTGAAAAATAATAATGAATATTAGGTGTGCATTGAGACTTGATTAATTCAACATCAAGTGGGGAAATCAGATGATTTGTTGCAATGATTTCTCTGTTAATTATTAATGGCAAACCCATGTCCTTTAATGACTTAAGGGCTGGTAAAACCTCAGAAATTCTTGACTCAAAGTGTTGTGCTATTCTGTTTAGTTTAACCTCTTTATGCAAAACAACGTAATGAAAAAGAGTTTCTAAACAAAAGTTTTGATGAGCCATTGTTTTATATCATTAATTTCTTCCATGGAAACACCGTGTTGTATCGGGTAAGAGTTCCAGTTTATTTTATAACCAAAGGCTTCAAGGGTTTCCTTGCTTTTGAGCCCTAGGGTAAAAGGTACAACAGGGTCTTGTGTGCCATGTCCCATAAAAAAAGGAGTGTTGAGATTAACTTTTTCGGACAAACCCTCTAAAACAGGAAGATAACCTGATAAAGCAATAACACCAGCCAATTGGTGAGGCAGGGTTGATGCTAAATGCAACGCCATGGCACTGCCTTGAGAAAAACCCGCTAAAATAATTTGTTCGTAACCAAATCCTTGTTTAATTTGCTCTTGTATTAATTCTTCTATTAATAAGGCAGAGTTTAAAACGCCTTTTTTATCAGCGTGTTTGCCAATATCCATCATGGTAATATCATACCAAGCTCGCATAACCATTCCGCCATTTATGGTAACAGGAATTTTGGGGGCGTGTGGAAAAATAAATTTAATCGGCAAATCAGATATATTAAACTGTGGCACAACAGGAGCAAAATCATTACCATCAGCTCCCAAGCCATGCATCCAAATAATTACAAGTTTAGGTTTATCACCGGTTTGTTTTATAATTGTTTCTAACGTCATAGTTTTACCCCTAAATTCCTTAGGAAGTTTTTGGTTTTATGTGCCATCATGAATAAAGTGCTTATAATATGTTAATTTTAATTCACTTAATGCTATTTTAAAACATTTCATTATTGATAAATTGAAGTATTGGTGGTATTTTCAACTATTTACAATGGAAGCTATTAATGAATGCTTTAAAACGACTGACTTTAATTTCTTTGCTGTGTTTTTTCGTCTCTTCTTGTGGCAACAAGGGAGATTTGTATCACCCTCAACCTAACGACAATAAAAAGGAGCAAAGCGATTAAATGTTAACCATTCCTTTTGTAAAAATGCATGGAATTGGCAATGATTTTATGTTGATTGATAACCGTTTTATGCAAATAGAGCTGTCGGCACATGAGATTGCTGCTCTAAGTGATAGACGCACTGGAGTTGGGTTTGATCAATTATTGTTGTTGTCTGAATCGACAGATAAGGAATGCGATGCTTCGTATAAATTTTTCAACCCTGATGGATCACAAGCCGAACAATGTGGCAATGGTCAACGTTGTTTAAGTCTTTATTTGCATAGACAAAACCCAACCAGAACAAAGTTTAAGCTCTCGGGTCTTGCTGGAATTGTCGATTCTGAAATTCTTGCCAATAAACAAGTCCGAGTCAACATGGGTTGTATAAAATCTGTAAAAAATAAAACGATAAATAATAAAAAGTGCCAAGAGCTTGATTTTGGTAATCCTCATTTGGTTACCCTTGTTGATGAGGTCAATAAGTGCGATTTAGCAAGCATGACTAAATTATTTACAAAAGAGTATGCCAATGGCGTTAATTTTGAAATTGCACAAGTTCTTTCTGCAAAAAAAATAAAGCTTAGAGTCCATGAAAGAGGAACAGGGGAAACATTGGCATGTGGAAGTGGTGCTTGTGCTGCTGCCTATGCTTTAATGCAGTCAGGTAATTTAGAATCTAAAGTCAATGTCGTGTTGCCAGGAGGGGAATTAATGGTAGAATATAATCAACAAGAAAACACAATTTATTTAACAGGTCCGGCGCAAAGCGTATTTACTGGAGAAATTACTTTATGAGTGATAAACACTTATCAGA
>JALSIL010000192.1 GCA_026990095.1 Lysobacterales bacterium | reverse complement strand
TATTATCCAAGGTTTCTGCCACCATTCCCTTAAAAAAGATTCAATTATACCGAATCAGTGAAAACCCAATCCATAAATATTTCAAAGCACGAACCCTAACCATCGAAACCGCAGGTGGAGTCAATACTGATAATGCTGGAATTGTTATGCGGTGGCTTGCTCCTTATATTTCGCAAGCTAAAATAAAACCTTTTATTTGCGAAATTGAACCAAAAATCAAGCTGTCCACTGTTGACTGGCAACTTATTCCTTTTCGAGCATGGAAAAGAGTGATAAAAAAATCCTTAATATCCCTAATGCTCTTTAGTGTTCTTGGTTATGGAATAACATTTTTACCCTTTTTTGAACTTAAAAAATACACTTGGCTGTTACCGTTATTACTTATTCCTGTCACTTTTTTATATGCAAAAAAATATGTCAAGAAAACAGCTTACTATATCAATGAAGATATTATTTGCTTTAAAAGTGGCGTATGGTTTGGTAAACAAAGTTTTGTCAAGATTAGCAAAATTCAAACAATCGAAATTAAACAGACTTATTTTGACCGAAGAAACAAGATGGCAACTCTTGAGATTGACACAGCGGGTTCCAATCCTTTATTGCATCATGTTAAAATCCCTTATTTAGAAGTGACAGATGCCTTTAAGATGCGTCGATTTATACAAGATAAAATTAAAACACAAGAGTATAATTGGTAATTAGTGCCTGACCGAGAAAGGAATCGTGCTCGGTCAGGCACTAATTAGCTAAAGATATTCTGAACTAAACGAAAATTTGACATTCCAACTAAAATGATAAAAATAAAAAAAGTCAGCAAAATCTTTAAGACGCAAGGGGAAACAATAAAGGCACTTAATGCTATTGACTTGCACATTAAGAAATCAGAGTTTGTAGCCATTATGGGTCGTTCTGGCTCGGGTAAATCCACTTTACTCAACATTCTGGGTTGTATGGACAAACCCACAAGTGGGCAATACCAGCTTTCAGGTGTTGATGTTGGCACACTTAATGACGATGAATTATCAACAATTCGCAACCAACGCATCGGCTTTGTGTTTCAAGGTTTTCACCTTTTACCACGCCTTAGTGCACTGGAAAATGTGATGTTGCCACTGCGCTATACCAACGAAAAAGTCACCGACGCAGGAGAGCAACGCGCCAAAGAGCTATTAATAAAAGTTGGGCTAGGAGATAGAATAAACCACATGCCCAATCAAATGTCTGGCGGCCAAATTCAACGGGTTGCCATTGCCCGCTCACTCATCAACAACCCTGACATATTGCTTGCAGATGAACCAACGGGCAATTTAGACAGCTCCATATCCAACCAAATTATTGACCTACTCAAAGACTTAAATCGCGGCGGCCAAACCATTGTTATGGTCACTCATGAAGATGATATCGCAGCTCATGCTAATCGATGCATTCATTTTTTAGATGGGGAGATAATTAAATGAAAAGATATTTAGTTGTTTTATTTGTACTCTGCAACTTTAATGCAATAGCCAAAACCCTATTAGCCACAGGCACTATAGAATCAGAAAATACGCAACATGTACTCATGCCATTGGTTCAGTCCTTTAATGGTAAAGTCAATGAAATGATAGCAGAAGGCACAGCCGTGCAAAAAGGAGATTTATTAGCCAGAATTGACGGTTCATCAGTTGATGGAAAAATAGAGTCACTCAAAGAACAACTAGAGACCTTCATTGAAACCGCTAAAAAGAGTGAAATTGATGCACAAATTACCTTGAATAATAGCCAAATTGCTTTTGAAAAAGCTCAAATAAATCAAAAAATTGCTCAGATGAAAGCCCAGTTGCCATTAGATTTTATTGGTGAGCTCAAATACAAACAAAACCAGTTAGCTTATAAAAATGCACAAAAATCCTTTCAAAAAGCACAAAACGATTTAAACGAAGCCAAGCAAAAACAGCAAGAGAAGTTACAATCAAATAAACAAGAGTATGCCCAAAAACAAAAAAAACTGAACGTACAACAACAGTCACTAAAAAATTTAACACTTTATGCAGAGCAAACGGGTTATGTTGTGTATTCGACTCATCCGTGGACGGGAAAAAAAATACAGGCAGGCGATCAACTGCAAACAGGAATGGAGATTTTGAGTGTATCTCAAAACAATAAACTAAAAATTGTGGCTTGGCTTAATGCCATTGATATTCCGAATATAAAATTAAATCAGAAAGTTACGGTCAGTTTTGATGCCTATTTAACGCAGTCTTACCCTGGGGAAATTACCTTGATTTCACAAGGAGGAGAAGAAAAAAAAGCGTGGGGCAATGGTCTGTATTACCGAATCGAAGTTAAGTTAATGGAAAAACCACAACTCAACTTACTCATTGGCATGAGTGCACTGATTGAAATTCAGGAGCAAAACAATGAATAAGTTTATCCTTATTTTCTTAACATTGATTAGTTTGACAACATTCAGCAAAGAAATCACTGTTGCAGGCGAACTCAAGGCATTGGATACGTCTGTTTATTCTCCACCTCGAATTAAAAACATCTGGCAATATACCATTGCTTTTATGGCAGAAAATGGTTCAGTTGTTCATCCTGGCATGCCTGTTTTAATGTTTAAAACTGACACTATTCAAACTAAACTGGTTGATTCCAAAGGCAAACTTTCAATCAAACAGAGTGAGTTAAAAAACAAACAGGTTAATAAAGTGGAAATATTTGCCAATAAAAAACTAGCCATTGAAGAAAAAAGAATGGAACTAGAAAAGGCAAAAAGAAAAGCACAACTACCCAAAAGTGTTATTGCCAAAAATGAATACCTTGAAAATAAACTCAATGAACAATTGGCACAAAAAGATTTCGCTTGGGCGCAAAAAGACGAACAGTTAACAAGGCAAAAAATCAAAGCAGAAGAAAGTATTTTGCAGGCTAAGATTAATAAATACGCCAATGAAGTCAACGCTTATCAAAATGCCATTAAGAAAATGAACCTTTTTGCAACAAAATCAGGGGTTGTTATTCATCAATCAAACTGGAGTGGCAATAAATTTTCCATTGGCGATTCGGTCTGGAATGGTCAACGGGTTATCGAAGTGGCGGATTTAAGCAAGATTATTGCCCAATTAGAAATCAACGAAAACCAAATAAAGGACATCAAACTGGGACAAAAAGTTAAAATAATCTTGGACTCCTTACCTGATAAAGAATTTTTTGGCACTATCCAAAACATTGCCAGTGTGGTAAGAATAAAATCCAAGGAACAACCTGCCAAAATATTAGACGCAACGGTAAAACTAGATAAAGTCGATGCCGAACTTATGCGCCCAGGCATGCGTTTAAGTGCTAAAATCACAACAGGAGAAGACTCATGAAGAAAGGGATTCTTTTAAGCGTTATTGTTGTCATGAATCAGAGTTTGTTAAGTTGCACCGAATCAGAAAAAAGTTTAATTCCAACAGTGGTCGCATCAAAACACCAAGTACAGTTTGTTATCAACGCACAAGGTGAACTCGAAGCTGCCAACGCCACACCGATTACTGCTGTCTCACAATCCATGCGTCCTTTAACTATTGC
>JALSIL010000191.1 GCA_026990095.1 Lysobacterales bacterium | reverse complement strand
GGGTAACATTTCTAAACACTTCATCTAAACGCCCTGCTTCCATGGACAATCGTGTAACCGAAATTTCGTGTTTCTTTAGAAAACCACTGATTTCATCAAATATATAAATACTTTGTGCTGGAAATACGGTTGTCTTTTTACGTTTTGCATCGTATTCAACATCGCGCACGCAACCCATCGCTTTAATTTCTTCTAATAATGAAAAGTCTATTGTGGCATCAAAAGTGACTGCATTGTGGTATTTAGACATGTTTTCTAATTCTGCTGGCGTATTATCTGCCACAATTTTACCATTGGCTATAATAATCGCACGGTCACAAACCGCATGAACCTCTTCTAAGATATGGGTCGAAATAATAATCGTTTTCTCTTTTGCCATGGATGTAATGAGTTCTCTAACATCGTGCTTTTGATTTGGGTCTAAACCATCAGTTGGTTCATCCATGACTAATACTTCAGGGTTGTGAATTATCGCTTGAGCAAGCCCTACTCGACGTTTGTATCCCTTTGATAAGGTCTCTATGCGTTGGTAATAGACTTTGTTTAAATTAATTCTTTCAATGACTTCATCCACTTTCGTTGCAATCCTATTTTTGGGAATGCCTCGCATCTGGGCAATAAAAATCATAAAATCACAAACCCTCATCTCTTCATAACTGGGTGCACCTTCAGGCAAATAACCTATTTTATTTTTTACCGCAATTGGGTCACTAAATAAATCAATACCGCAAACTTTAATCTCGCCAGATGTGGGTTGCAGAAAACCAGTAATCATTTTCATTGTGGTTGACT
Organism: Lysobacterales bacterium; assembly: GCA_026990095.1. Taxonomy (GTDB): domain Bacteria; phylum Pseudomonadota; class Gammaproteobacteria; order Xanthomonadales; family Marinicellaceae; genus NORP309. Next base: position 2,781 of record JALSIL010000191.1, on the reverse strand, counting down.
TACCTGCACCATTTGGCCCAAGAAATCCAAGCACTTCACCTTTCTTGGCAACAAAAGATAAATCATCAACTGCAGTGAATTGGTTGAAAACCTTCGATAAGTTTTTACATTCAATCATAATTTCCCTCGAATAAATATTATTATATTGTCTGAATTCTGTGTTAGAATTGTCGGCGTTATTTTTACCATTTTTTTGAAAAAAATCAAGTGCGAAATCAACACGGCAAAAACAATTTCTTTTAGAGAGACATTCTTATTAAAAAGTTCAATTAAAATTTAAAAAATATGATAACACAACTCAATAAATTACCAGAAGGTATTTTAGACTTAAGCGCAGACCAACTTTACACCAAAATTGATAACCACACTCTCATTCATTTATCAGGAAAAATACAACGCCCTGTGTTTATTTCTATCCTACAACATGGAAACGAATACACAGGCTGGGATGCTGTTAAAGATTACTTGAACAACCACCAACATGTTTTACCCCGTTCTTTGAGTATCTTATTTGGCAATATTCAAGCCGCTAAATATAACATCAGACAAATCGATGGGGAAGCTGACTTTAATCGCAGATGGCCAAGCCACCTCAACCTTGATGGGCCAATTGCAAGAACCATGCGTGAAATAACTGACATAATGATTCAAAGAAAGCCCTTTGCAAGTGTTGACATACATAACAATTCAGGAAGAAACCCCCATTATTCAGGAATCAATTCTTTAGAGCCAGAATTTATCAATTTAGCCTCTTTGTTTTCAGATACGATGATTTATTTTACCAGCCCTGCCGGAATCCAATCAGGAGCTTTTGCCAAATTTTGTCCATCTGTTACCGTCGAATGTGGCTTATCTGGTACAGCCGACGGTAAAGAACAAACCCATACCTTTCTTGAACTATTGCTTTCTCAATCAAACTTACTCAATGTTCCAGGTATACTCGAGCACCAAAGAGTCTATGAAATTCAATATTCAATAAAAATAAAACAAGGCATAGAATTTGGCTTTGACCAAGACAATGACTTAAGCTTAGCCAAAGATTTGGATTATTTGAATTTTCATCAAGTTGCAGTTGGAGAAAGTTTTGGTAAGATAAATGGCAAATTAGCGGAAAAACAAATTATGCCCTTTGCCATTATTGATAAAAATAATTGTGAAGTTCCTAATGATTACTTCACAATCAAAAACAACCACATTATTTGCAGTAAAAGCTTTGTTCCTGCAATGATTACTCAAAACATAAAAGCAATTAAGAATGATTGCCTTTGTTATATTATGCAACCAATAAATAAGATTTAAGGTAAATAAACATGAAACTAAAAAATGTAAAAGCCATCATTACTGGCGGAATTTCTGGCTTAGGTTTAGCCTGTGCTCGAAAAGTCATCTCCGATGGTGGTCAAGTTGCTCTTTTTGACATTAACCAAGAGGCAGCACAAACGGTACTGGATGAACTCGGCTCACGTGCCAGTTTTTACAAAACCGATGTCGGTAACGAAAATAATGTAATACAGTCATGTACACAAGCCAATGAAGACATGAATGGTTTAAATGTTGCTATTAACTGCGCAGGTGTTTTATCAGCAGGCAGAGTATTGGGTAGAGAAGCCCCAATGGCAACCGATTACTTTTCTAAAGCAATTACGATTAACTTGATTGGCAGTTTTAATATTGCTAAAACTGCTGCCAACATCATGCAAAACAATGAAAGCGATAACGATGGTCAACGTGGCGTTATCATTAATACCGCCTCAATTGCCGCCTATGAGGGACAAATTGGACAAGCCGCTTATTCGGCATCAAAAGCGGGTATTATTGGCATGGCTTTGCCCATGGCACGTGAGTTTACGCGCATTGGTGTGCGGATTATGACTATCGCTCCAGGGGTATTTATGACACCGATGGTTTCGGGTATGCCAGATCAGGTTAAAGAAGCCTTAGGTGCTGCGGTTCCTTTCCCTTCACGCTTGGGCAACCCTGCAGAATTTGCTGATACCATGGCACATATTGTTGAAAACACCTATCTTAATGGTTCCGTTATTCGCCTTGATGGAGCCATTCGCTTACAAGCTAAATAACGTTATTTTCGCAACACCAAGAACAAGGAGTTATTATTCTTGGTGTTTTGTTTATGGGGATTGCGGTTATTGTCTAAAATTAAGTAGACTGTATTGTTTTTAACAACCAAACCTTCTGCGTGCCCGTATTGCATGTCTTGGTATTGTAAATTTGGCTTTTCTATAATGTTCTGATAACTCCACCCTCTTGATTCGTAATACTGACCATGTTTTAACTTTAACTCGGAAACAACATGTGCATTTCTTTCCAAAACATAATTTTTCTGACCACAGCTTAAACCTGTAAAATCAGTCGAACGGTGTTGTGCTGATGGATAAATTGAATCATTACTCACATAGGCATTTACCGACTCATTACTCGAATCGTAGTGAATAAACCCTCGTGGGTCGCGTTCGGCTGCGAGTAAAAATTGTTTATCTCCTAAATAACAAATCCCTTCAAAGTAAGCGTTATGCCGTTGAAACAGCCCAACTTTTTCACCGCTGTGCTCTAACAATTCGTCTTTTGGCAACCATTGCTGTGTTTTGCCATCTTTGGAAACCTTAAGAATTTGAAAATACCTCTCACTCAGCAAATAAAAATAATTTTCATCGTGGGTGATGCCTTCAAAATCCAGCTTTGTATTCTTATCGTTGCGTATTGAAATCACTGAAACAAGTGCAACTGTATTTTCATTGAATTTCAATTGATAGATATTATCTT
>JALSIL010000190.1 GCA_026990095.1 Lysobacterales bacterium | reverse complement strand
GCCAACTTTATGCCACAAGCACTGGCATTACAAAAACAAGCTCAATTAAATGGCAAAAATCCACGCTGTCAATAAATTAAATGCTGTGGTATGTTTTAAAACGTCTACTTGGAGCCTTCCCAACCTTAGTGTTATTAATTACTATTGCTTTTTTTCTCATTCGCATTGCGCCAGGTGGACCTTTTGACTCAGACAAAGAGCTTCCTCCCGAAATTTTAAAAAACATTCAAGCCAAATACCATTTAGATGAATCCTTACCCAAGCAATACATCCGATATTTAACAAACATCGTTCAAGGAGACTTTGGCCCTTCTTTTGCCTACAAAGACTTTACCGTTACCGAACTAATAGCCAAAGGTTTTCCAGTATCCTTAACTATCGGTGGGTTGGCTTTGTTGTTGGCAATAATAATCGGCATAAGCTTAGGCACGCTGGCAGCAGTTAATCAAAATACGTGGCTAGATTATGCGCTTATGTCATCTGCCATGACGGGCATTTCCATCCCTAATTTTGTGGTTGCCCCTTTATTAATACTCTTGTTTGCCATTTATAACAAATGGCTGCCTGCAGGTGGTTGGTCTGGTGGTAATTGGGCAAATTTAGTTCTTCCTGTTGTTGCTTTATCATTGCATTATATCGCCTATATTGCGCGGATTATGCGCGGTTCTCTGATTGAGATTTTAAAACAAGATTATATTCGTACCGCCAAAGCCAAGGGGCTATCACCCTTCACCATCGTCATAAAGCATGCGATTAAACCAGCCCTAATGCCAGTAATATCCTATTTAGGTCCAGCCGCCGCTGGGATATTAACAGGCTCGGTTGTGATTGAAAAAATATTTGGCATCCCAGGTCTGGGTCAATATTTTGTTCAAGGGGCTTTGAATCGAGATTACACCTTGGTCATGGGTGTCATAATCTTTGTTGGTGTTCTGATTATCTTATTCAACCTTATTGTGGATATTTTATACGCATGGCTTGATCCAAAAATCCAACTAGAGAACAACGCATGAATGAAGTTGGCATAAGTTTATGGCACCACGCTTGGTTGCGTTTAAAACAAAATAAATTGTCCACCGCCAGTGGGTTAATGTTGATGTTAATCCTAGTTTTAGTTATTTTTGCTCCTTTTATTTCACCCTATGACAGTGAATTTATTGATTGGGAAAACATGTCCATCCCACCGGATTTTGCCACATCCCATTATTTTGGCACCGACATGATGGGACGGGATTTATTTGTTCGAACCTTACAAGGCGGTCGTATTTCTTTATTGGTTGGCTTTGTAGCCACCTTTGTTAGCCTGATTATTGGTGTCAGTTATGGAGCAATTGCAGGTTTTTATGGAGGCAAAGTAGACAGTATCCTGATGCGTATTGTCGATATTCTCTATGCCCTGCCGTTTATGTTTATCGTAATCGTACTCATGGTGCTCTTTGGGCAACATTTATTTTTAATCTTTGCTGCCATTGGTGGCTATATCTGGCTTGATATGGCGCGCATAGTCCGCGGACAAACTTTAAGTCTCAAAAATAAAGAATTTATCGAAGCGGCTTTTGCTATTGGTGCTAACAATGCAAGCATAATTTTCAAACATATCGTCCCAAACTTGCTTGGGATTGTCATTATTTACATTACTCTTACCATTCCACAAGTAATTTTGGTAGAATCATTCCTGAGCTTTTTAGGGTTGGGCGTTCAAGAACCACTTACATCGTGGGGTGCATTGGTCAACGAAGGAGCAAGTGACATGGAAATCGCTCCGTGGTCGCTGTTGTTTCCTGCTACTTTTCTAGCCATTACGCTCTTTTGCTTTAACTTTATCGGAGACGGACTGCGTGATGCACTTGATCCCAAGCAAAAATAGATTTATGGTACTTTTGTCCTATTGTTTTTCATTTCATCAACCGTTAAAATAAGTTAACCCCATAGCATGGATTACCAGTGGAAAAAACAATCAAAGACATGTTAGAACAATTATTACAAAACTCCATTAAAAAGAAGAAATACCAAACACTACAAATCAATGCTGAAAAACACTTAAAGAAAGAAAGGTGTTTACTTCACTTTCTTAACATTTCCTTAAATAATAAAAAACAGAGTATTGAACAACTAGAAAAATTTAGCCTTACTTCATTGTATCACAGTATTATTGGCAACAAACGCGAAAAAATCAATATTGTGCAACAAGAATACCTAACCACTAAGCTCAAATACGACAGTTGCAAAAGCACAATTAATGACTTAATAAAAGACATCAAAAGTTATCAAAAGGACTTAGATGACTATGAGCAAACTGAAAATAATCTTATTAATATTCTTAAAAACAAATCACAACTAACCAAAGAACAATCCAAACAAGTTAAGTCAATTGAAAAATGCACTCAATTAAAAGCCACCAAAATTAAACTACAACAAGCCATCAAGGTAGGAGTTCAGTTAAAGAAACAACTAAACTCTGCCTATACAACCATGAGAAGTGCCGGCAATTGGGGTTTTGGAGACATGCTTGGCGGAGGTTTATTCACCACAGCAATCAAGCATCGTAAAATAAACAGTAGTAAAAAACAGTTAGAAAAAATTAACAATTTAATGATTAAATTCAAGCAAAAACTGCATGACTTTAATAAATTTGATAACCAGCCTTTAATACATTCTCAGATTACTTCATTGATGGTCTATTCTTCGACGGGATGGTGCAATATAAAATCAAACAATCTATTAAAACCTTAGAAACATCAATGCAAACCACCACGACAATACAAACACAATTATTTAAAAAACTTGATTCAATTAATAAACAGTTGAAATCATTGGATTAAGAGCTTTCTACGCAACCCAAAGTTAGTTGTATAATCTAAGCAGTTACCTTATAATTAATTCTTTTAACTTACCACAATTAGTAGAAAATACATGCCAACAAATAACGACACACCATTACTAAGCATCCAAGACCTAACGGTCAAATTTAAAACTCAAGAAGAACTTATCACCGCAGTGAATAAGATTTCTTTTGATATACCTAAGGGCAAAACCGTTGGCTTGGTGGGCGAATCAGGTTCTGGTAAATCGGTTACTTCGCTTGCAGCCATGGGATTAATCCCCATGCCTCCAGGCATGATAACCAATGGAAAAATATTGTTTAATGGCGATGATTTGTTACAGAAATCTGAAAAAGAAATGCGCCAAATACGCGGCAATCGCATTTCCATGATTTTCCAAGAGCCAATGACTGCTCTAAATCCTGTGTTTAGAATTGGTTCACAAATTTCCGAAGTCTTGCGTTTGCACAAAGGCATGACCCGAAAACAGGCATGGAATTATTCCATCGATTTACTCGACCAAGTCGGTATTCCTGACCCAAAAAGCAAAATTCGTGCATACCCTCACGAAATGTCTGGCGGGCAAAAACAACGGGTAATGATTGCCATGGCAATCGCTTGTGAGCCAGATTTGCTGATATGTGACGAACCAACAACAGCACTTGATGTAACCATTCAAAAACAAGTGCTAGAATTAATGCTTGATTTACAACAAAAATACGACATGGGCATGTTGTTTATCACCCACGATTTGGGCGTAATTGCC
>JALSIL010000189.1 GCA_026990095.1 Lysobacterales bacterium | reverse complement strand
CACGATAAGCCGATAACGAAAAAAGACTTCGCCACCTTGTGTGTTAAAAATCATGGGTTCAAAAGCGAGAAGACAGTATTTAATGCAATAGTTGACCTTAAAAAACAAACCGATTATGGCTTAAATTTTGATAAAAATAACGCAATTATTGGGGTGTTTGGGGATAGTCTTTTTGACAACCCTAAAAAAAGCGAACCAGACTAAAAACCAGACTAACTTTTTTTAGTCTGGAAGTGTAAACCAGACTAACCAGACTAAAAAAGAAAAACCCCCTTTAAAGCCAATGATACCAATGGGTTTTAGTCTGGAACACCTAAACCAGACTAACCAGACTAAAAGTAAACACGGCATTAAAATAACTCTTAGTCTGGTTGGTCTGGTGTGTCTTTAAAGACACCAGAACCAGACTAAAGATTATGCCCGACTTTTTAACTATAGAATTTATTAATAATTAATTGGAGATACCGACAATGAAAATAACACACATACGTTCAGAGCAACCCATATTTGAAAACGTCCATTTTGAACTTAAACAAAATGGTAAAAACAATTTCGTGATAATCCCCGCAAAGGATATTGATATGTATTCGCCATTTCCACCAGTATTGAAAAATGACCCATTTAGAAATGAGACTCAATACATTTTGGCGTATCAGAAAAAAGCTAATTTAAAAACAAGACAGAAAAAGACGATTAAGAATGGTGAAAAGTACATTTCCAAATATTGTAAGAAAAAGAAGTTAGAGCATGAATTGTTAATTGCATACAAAAAAGAAACAGTGTTAAAACTAAACGGGGAAGACTATATTTTACTTCTTTTGTTTGGAGCATACCAAAAAGTAAAGCACTAATTATTTGAGTCCATAAAAAGAGCATTAAAACATGGAGGGGTTGAATTACTTAAGTCCATAAAAAGAAATAAATATAATGACTAATTACCCATTGCAATAAATCAATCATGTGATAATATAGAAACCCTAACAAATACCTACAGCGGAATCCGCACCCGAAAGACAAGCGGTTTTTTTACGTCTTTATTATGGCGGGATGAGTACGGCTAAATAAAACACCCTTTGGGGGAATAAGCCGATGCTGTCTGTAGGCAGTTAGTGAGTCCCGCCACCCTCAAACCAAGTGGCTAATCTAAAAAATCTACAGGTATAAAAACATGAATAATCCAAAAGAAAGCATTAACACAAATAATTTTATCACTTTACTTGGTCAGTGCATTGATAAGAACGGGGTTCTCTACCCTAGAAAAGTTCAACCCGAAGTTATCAACCAGTTGTATAATTGTGCCAGTGCAACCTTAGAAAATACTATCCATTCAATTAATGCAATTGGTGAATTGATTTTTTGGTCACAACAAACAGAACACCCAACGCCAATAAGTGCCCATATAGGGCTTTTATTGCAAACCCTTGGGGATTTGTTAAATCAGGCAAATAATGCCAAGGGAGTGGCTAATTTCACCCAAAACAGGCACATTAAACACAAAGATGGGACGGTTAGTATTAATTATAATAACAATGGTTGAGTTTTCGGAGTCCATAAAAAGGGGTACTTTTAAATATTTGGGGTATATTTGTGGGGTACAAATCAAGAAAGTACGATTGGAGCCAGCTATACTGTAATATTTGGCGTCCCCTAGGGGGTTCGAACCCCTGTTGCCGCCGTGAAAGGGCGGAGTCCTAGGCCACTAGACGAAGGGGACGCAACAGTTTCTTTCAAGTTTAGCCCGTTTTTAATGCCGGGAAGTTGGTGGAGCTAAGCGGGATCGAACCGCTGACCTCAACACTGCCAGTGTTGCGCTCTCCCAGCTGAGCTATAGCCCCTCGAAAGAATGTGCATTATGCTGATTACACCCCTACTCGTCAACTGTTTTTTTCAATTATTTTGTATTTCTTTAAAAAAGTTGTTCGCTCACAATCTGCCTTGATGGTTTTGCTTAAAATTTGTGGATTTGACCAGATATTTATTGATTTTTTTGCTCGACTAATAGCGGTGTACAAGAGTGAGTTTGATAATATTTCGAGTTCACTGTCATCTGGTAAAGCAATTAATATGTGGTCGTATTCTGAGCCTTGGGATTTGTGAATACTGATGGCATTGGCATCGGTCCAGCCATTTATGGAATCGAGTTTTACCTCGACTTGTTTACCTTCTATGGTGAAAGGCACATGCCATTGCCCTGCTGATTTTTTCAAGATGCCAATGTCGCCATTAAATATGCCTAAGGTGTAATCATTTTTTGTGACCATGATTGGCATGCCTTCTTGTAAGCCGTAGGCACTGTGTTTTATTTTTTTAACCAGTTCATTCAATTCTTTAACGCTGTTTTCACCGTAGTTAACTGGCGATAACAACATCGTGGTTTCGTTTTCAGGAATATTTTTATACCACTGCTGTAAAAGCTGAATCTTTTCTTGTTTATCTTGTGGGTTGTGCCAACTAAAATCCTTATGCTGATTTAATGCTTCAATTGCGGTTGGATTTTTTTCAATAATGTACTGGCACAGTTGTGCAATAAGTGAGCCTTGCTCAAATCGGTAATTTTTTGTTAATTCAATGCAATGTGAAATTTTAGGCTGATTGTTTTGTAAATGCAGATAATAAGTCATCAAGTCATCGCCCTGCTCTTGCTTGAGCAAATGGCATAAATCGGCAAACACATTGCCTGCATCTACCGCTGGCAATTGCTTTTTATCGCCTAATAACACCAATTGGGCTTTGGGTTTGAGTGCTTGCAACAGTGCGTTGGTCATTGCCACATCCAGCATGGATGATTCGTCCACAATAACCAAGTCATGGGGTAATGGATTGTTGGTGTTGTATTTTAGTGTATTAGTCTCGTGGTTATAGCCCAACAAACGGTGAATAGTTTTGGCTGGCTGGTTTAATTTTTGTGCACATTTTTCATCTAATGAAACCTGCTCTAGCATTTGATTAATGCTTTGCATCATGCGGTTTGCGGCTTTGCCTGTTGGTGCACTTAGGGCGATTTTTATGTTGTTATTGAGGTTTATGGCTAACAACATTAAACGAATAATGGTAGTGGTTTTTCCCGTTCCTGGCCCGCCGTTGAGAATAAAACGGGTGCAGCTTAAACTGGATAAGCTCGCTTGCCATTGTAAATCGAGGGTTTTGGGTGGTTTTTGTTGGGTTAAATTTAACACTTTTTTTATAGCCTGTTTAACCTGAGTTTTATCCAGTTTAATCGTTTGTGCGTGAATAAAATCATCGGCTATGCTTTTCTCAAAATTATAAAATCGCCGAAAGCCACTTAACCCATTATTTTGCACAATATAGCCATAACTGCCATCTGAACTGATGAGTTCGTCTTCGATTAATTCATTGCATTTTATCGCAGTGCTACCCACTTCGATGGCTTGTTGAATACTTTTTGCTCGCTCGATGACTGCTTTGTTATCGGTTATTGAGGCAAAAAATCGGCTCAAGGCTGAAGTTAAGGAATTTGTTGTGTTATTTTGCATCAAAACTCTCCAACATTTGTTCGATTAAGGTTCGTTCTGGTTTGGTTGAATAAATGCCTTGCCCTGCTTTTCCGTTAACACCTCGGGTAAACAAAT
>JALSIL010000188.1 GCA_026990095.1 Lysobacterales bacterium | reverse complement strand
GACCAATATCACTGGAATTCAACCAGCCTTTGTTATTGATGGCTTCACTGCAGATGCCAGCTATACAATCAAAGACATGACTATACGTGATAACCGGCTTTTATCTGGGTTCGGATATACTTATGGAGGCGCCTTATCTGCTTTCCTTTTGCCAACATCATCCTTGACTTTAGAAAGACTCAAGTTTTTATACAATACAACTAACGCAGGTGGTGGTGGGGCAATTGGTCTGTTTGGGGGCACTATCAACGGCTCTGTTCTCATTAAGGATTGTACGTTTGAGGGCAATAGTGCATCAAATATAAGCTTCGGTACTATTTTTAATAATGCCGGTGGTGGCGCAATTTTTATTGGTGCTGGGTTTGATGTAACTATTCAAAACTCAACATTTTCTAATAATTTTGTTGAGAATATGGCCTTAGCCCAACCCCTTTCTGATGCCGCTGGCGGTGCTATTTTAATGCGCTCACCTCAAACATCTCCAGCTACTTTAGTGATTGAGAACTCTACCTTCTCCAACAATCATGCAACAGGGGTTGGTGGTGCGATAGCCACGGGAGGCCCTGGTTTTCCATTAGAGTATTCTGAAGTAACAATAAGACACTCGACTATTACATTAAATACCGCAGATAGTAATGACGACCAACTGACCGACAATGGAGGTGGTGGTATCTACAGTGGTTCATTTGCTTCTTTAAATTTATTTAATTCCATAGTGGCATTGAATACAGATAATTCTAACCATGTTGCAAATGACTTAACTGGTTCTATAGTTAGTTTCGGTTATAATTTTATTAGTGACAACAGCGGTAGTCCACAATTTACTCCAGGTATTCCCAACGCTAATAATGACTGGGTTGGAGCACTTTTTGCACCATTGCATCCCGAGCTAGAGCCATTGGCGGATAATGGAGGGCCGACAATGACCCACGTTCCAATGGTTTCTAGTCAAGTTTTGGATCAAGGCAAATGTGACAGTTCATTAACTGACCAAAGATACAATCAGGATGTTGCTTTAAACACACGTGCGGTAGATCTTGCAAACATCAACAATGCTGCAACGGGTTGTGATATTGGTGCTGTGGAATTAGGCTCAAACTCTGAAAATGCACTTCCCTTTGCTGTTGATGATGACTATGCAATATTAGAAGGTCAAACTTTAGTGGTTTTAGCGATTGATGGTTTACTCAGTAATGACCAAGATACAGATCCATTAATCGTCAATAACCCAGGTATAATCAGCTTAACCAATGGCGGCTTGTCTGGTGAAGCTATAGTTGATATTGATGGGTCTTTGCAGTTTCAGGCTGATGATGCTGATGCCAACGGCTCGGTTTCATTTACTTATGAGGTAACAGATCAGTATAACAGTGATTTTGGTCTGGTGGATATTACCGTTACTGCGGTCAATGATGCCCCGTCTTTTGTTCCTGCTTTGATTAATATCAATACATCTGCCAATACCATTTACAATCACCCTGCTTGGGCAAACTTGATTTCGGCGGGACCTGCAAATGAGGCAAGCCAAAGCTTAAACTTCATGATAAGTACAACAACACCAAGCTTTTTTAGTGCAGTGCCAACGATAGATGCAACAACTGGTGATTTGGAATTTACAACAGATGCAAATGCAACTGGCATAGCAGAGCTTGTTATTAAGTTACAAGATTCTGGAGGCACTGCTAATGGAGGTATCAATGAGTCGGACATTGTTGTATTGAAAATCTCTATTGTTGATAATAATGACTTAATCTTTAAAGACAGCTTTGAGTAGAATCAGTATCGTTTTATTCCTTTACTTTTTTTAATAAAAAAATAAGCATATAAGCAAGTCCTGCAAAAACAAGGGCAATCACAAAGGGAATAAGAGTTGCCCAATGGATTTCGTTATGGATAACACTTTGGGCTGGGTTATTGGTGTTGACATAAATTTGTATTTCTTGGTTGGGTTGGTAGATGGAGTTCTTGAGCCAGTTTCTTGCTTCGCTTTTATCTATCCACCCTCCTTTGACCGTAGTACCTGTACCAATAGAGTAACGGTCTCCAACAAAGGTCTTATCAGCAAATTTATAGGCATATTCCACTTCGACATTGTAGGTTAAATGACGAAGTATTAATGGACTTCCAGCTTGACTCACAGTGGTGGTAATTTTAGTATCTAAAATCGTAGCAGTAAGCTCTTGCCATTTACGTGCTTGGCTTGCAAAAAAGAGTAAATAGATACCAAGTAAAACAAACAGTCCAGCAAACACCCATAAGCCCGTTGTTATTTTTTCAAGCGGTTTAATGTTCGGGTTTATTTCTTTCAAGATTGTATCTCTTTTGTCTCTTGAATTTTTTTATAAATTAACTCATCGCTAATTTGCCATAAATCTTTTGATTTTATTTTCGCTTCTTGAATTAAGCTTTTTGCCTCAACCTGTTTATCTTGCATATAAGATAGTCGTGCTTTGAAAACGTAGTAGGGATAGATCGGTGGATTAAATACTGTGGTTTTTGCAATATTGGCAATGAGTTTATTTGAGTTAGTGGTAATGTATAACTGACTTAGGCGATTTAATACTGTTACGAGCACATCAAATTTCCCACTTGCTGCGTAGTGTTGATAATATTGTAAGTAATAATTTTCAGCTAATTGGTACTTGTTTTGAGCATAGGCAATATCGCCTCTTAGTAGTAAATTCAATGGTATATCACTTTCTTCTAAATCTACTAATAAGGAAACTAACCCATCAATTTCACCACTTTTTATCGCAACAAGAACCTTTGCATGCAACCATAAATTTTTTATTGATTTGCGAGGCTCTTCAGTATAAATTTGCTCAATTGTTTTAAGATGAATTGTCGCCAGATCTATTTTGTTTTTATGCAAATACAACTTGATTAGCCATAAATTGGCTTGTGCCTTGTTGCCAGGCAACTCTAATTGATCGGTTAAGTCGATGACGGCATTCCACGTTTTTATTGCCAAATCAAAACGACCTGTTTTTTGATAAATCATGGCGAGTTTGGTTTTGTTATCACTAATACCTCGCAAGTAGTTAACTTCTTGTGCATAAAACAAAGATTCATTAATCCACCTTTTGGCTGACTTAAATTCATTTCTAATCAATAAAATACTGGACAAGGTAGTTTTAGCATTGTTTGCATGCTTATTATTACCAGCTTTTTGAAAAGCAGCTATTGCCAATAACGAATGCTTTATGGCAGACTGGTAGTTATGTTGTTCTCTAGCCAATTTTGCATAAGTGTTAGAGAGTGTGCCAAACAAGTAAGGGTGAGTCTCGCTATCTATTAGTGACAAGGCTGTTTTTAAAGCCTCTTCTGCCAAATCATACTGTTTCAGTTTTCGGTACATAATGGCTTGACTGATTAATACTGTGGCTTGTTTTGCCGGCTGATGAAAATCCAGTGCCAATTCATAAGCTTGTTGGTATAATTTTTTAGCTTTGTCAAAATTCATGGTGACTTCGTAACATTGGGCACTGACCAATATAACTTGATACTTTAACAATAAATGCTGTGTGTCAATGACGGATAATATTGACAAAGCTTTTCTGGGGTCGCCTTTATTGCGATAAGCAACCGCACTTTCATACCAAGCATATTTAAAC
>JALSIL010000187.1 GCA_026990095.1 Lysobacterales bacterium | reverse complement strand
AATTTCTTGGTTGCCTTTTTTGATTGCCATACCAATATGGGACAAAGGAATATTGTAGGCACGCAGTTTTTCAGGATCGACTTGCACTTGGTATTGCTTAACCATACCACCAACAGCAGTGACTTCAGAAACACCCGGCACTGTTTGCAGTTCATACTTCAAAAACCAGTCTTGTAAACTGCGTAATTGGGATAAATCATTGTTGCCTGTTTTATCAATCAATGCATAAATATAAACCCAACCCACACCTGTGGCATCAGGGCCCAATTGCGGTCTGGCAGCAGCTGGTAAAGTTGGAGCCACTTGGGAAAGATACTCTAAAACACGCGAACGTGCCCAGTACAGGTCGGTTTTTTCGTCGAAAATTACATAAACGTAAGAATCACCAAAAAACGAATAACCCCGAACCGTGACCGCACCAGGCACCGATAACATGGCTGTGGTCATTGGGTAAGTGACTTGATCTTGCACCACTTGCGGGGCTTGTCCGGGATAAGATGTCTTAATAATAACTTGCACATCGGATAAATCTGGAATGGCGTCAACGGGTGTATTTTTTAAGGCAAACAAACCCACACCAACCAACATAAAAGTCCCAAGCAGAACGAAAAACCGGTTGCCTACAGACCAACGAATAATAGTGGCAATCATTATTTTTCTCCCATGTCCATGATACTTGTAATCACAAACCCTTGTTGACGTATTTCAAAAGTAAACTTGACTTTCATGCCCGCTTTTAAATCATACATGCCAACGGTATCATCAACTAAAAAATCCAAAGTAGCCGCATCCCTGCCCCATTTTTCAATCGCTTCACGGCTGATATTGACCATTCTCATGTCTTGCATGATGGAATTTATGATGCCATTGACCGTAGCCGTTGGGACTTGTTGTTCATCTTGGTGATTCATGCGTTTAAAGTCAGAAGTTTTAGAAGATTCGGAATCCAGCAAAAACTGTGCAGAGGTAACGACTTCTTCCCCTGCATCAAGTCCTGATAAAATTTCGATGTAATCATCACTTTTTCTGCCTGTTTTGACTTCAATGGATTTGAATTGCCCTTCACCCAGAGCCAAAACCACACGACTGGCTTTGCCTGAACGAATCACTGCTTCACTTGGGACTAACAATAAGGGCTGTTGTTCGTTATGGTGGATTTGAATCGTGGCAAACATATTAGGTTTGAGACGATGGTCTTTGTTGGCAAATTTAATCCGAATTTTAAGGGTGCGTTTTTTTGCATCTAAAGTTGGGTAAATATAATCAACTTTACCATTAAATGATTGGGTCGGTATCGCATCAACTTGCATGCTCACAGGCAAATTAGGATAAATATGCGAAATCTGCGATTCAATGACCTCTGCTTCGACCCAAACATTATCAATATCTCCAATTGACAATAAAGTCATGGCAGGTTTAACAAAAAATCCTTGGCGGATATTCAATTTATCAACAAAACCACCTTGTGGAGCAAAAAAGGTAATATTTTGTTGTACTTTGCGAGTTTTAATCAGTTTGTTTATGGCGGATTGCGGTAATTGCAAAGACTTGAGTCGGTCTTTGGCAGCGTTAATTAGCACTTTATTGTTGCGTTTTAATGCCAGTAATAATTCTTCTTGGGCATTGACCAATGACGGTGAATATATTGAATAAAGGGCTTGACCTTTTTCGACCTTATCACCTACCGCTTTAACAAACAATTTTTCAATCCAACCCTCAATACGTGAATGCACATGCACCAGTTTATCCTCATCATAAGCCACGTAACCGACAGTATTTATTTCAAAATGCAAAGGTTTTCTTATGGATTTTGTGGTTCTCACACCGAGGTTATTGACCACATCTGGGTTAATGCGAATTGTGCCAGGCCCTGCATCATTGCCACCACCTTCATCACCGTAATAAGGAATTAAGTCCATGCCCATCGGTGATTTTCCTGGTTTATCACGACGATAATTGGCATCCATTGGAGCGACCCAATACAACGGCTTCTTTTCTTTTGGAGCATCGCTTGGCATATCTGATGAAGACACAGCTTGCGGGTTTAGTAAATTTATCATGAGCATTAGGGCGATACCAAAAGCAAAGCCGAGTATTAGGGTTATTATTGGTTTTTTCATTGTTTGTTCTCCGTTTTCTCAATTGTCATCCTCGCGAACGCGGGGATCCAGTATATTTTTTGAAACTGGATTCTCATTTTCATGGGAATGACAAGCAGGAAGTTCGTATTCATAGTTATACTTGTTTAAAGAAGTAGTTAATTTGGGCGATAATTTTTTGTCTATCAACATCTATGCTTAATGCATCTATTTGTGCGTTTAATTCTGCAATTCGAGACCGAACGACTTCTGCAAAATCACCTGTATCGTTAGTGTAGGCAGAAAGTGAAGCCACGGCTTGTTCGTTCATTTGCGGCAATAAGGTTTTTTGGTAAAGTTTTTGCCTTTCATCCAAACGTCTTAATTGACTAACAAGTGACTTGTACGATGCCAGCATTTGCCGCAACAGCAATAACTCTTCAGTTTGCACGGCATCACTTTGTGCAACAGCAGCTTGGAGCTTCTTATCTTGGCGGTTTTTGGTAAATAATGGCACATCAAAAGTGACACCAAGTGTGAGAAAGTCAGCTCGATTGATGCCGCTGGGTGATTCACCTCGATAACCATAACTGGCATTAACACCCCATCCTGGTTTGTAATTTTGTTTGGCTAAATCAATACCTTTGTCGCTAACGGCTAATTTTTGTTGCAATGCCACAACCGCAGGGTGGTTTTTAAATAATTGCAAGATTTTGTTATCATCCAATGCCGAGGTTAAGGGTTTGTTTTTTAGTTTAATATCAGGCAATTGGCTGTTCAATTTAATGTTGTGACTGTTATTGATGCCTTTGCTGACTTGCTGGTTTTGATAGTTTTCAAGATAATAATCATTTATCCAGCCCGAGAGGTTTTGAATAGCCCCGTCATATTCTTGCTTGAGCATGGTTAGTCGGTCTTCTAAGCGTGTCAATTCAAGTTGTGCTCGGATGATATCTTGCTGTGATGTCCGACCTAAAGCAGAAGAGTAAGAAGATTCTGCAACCTCTGATAATTGCTCAAAAAGTGCACGATTTTTTTCAATCAAGGCAATGCTTTCTTGGGCTTTATAAGCATCCAACCATAACTTTGAGACAATCACTTTGACTTTTTCGCTGCGATTGAGACGTTGAAAAGGAAATATATCGCTTTTGAGTGCTAACTGTTGACGTTTTAACGCTAAGGTTTTTCCCCGTGGAAACATTTGTGAAACACCGACTTTTAATTGCGTCATGGGTTCTTGCCCAAAATTAAACGTGTCGGTTGGGAAATTTAAAAAAGCCAAAGAGACTTTAGGATCTGGCAACTGCCCTGATGCTACGCTTAAACTTTGGGTTGCCTTTTGTTGGTAACGATTTTTTATCAGCCACAAATCATTATGTTGTGCGATGGCTATGGTTTTTTCTAAGCTCAATGCATTTTTGGCTTGTGCTTTATCAATAAGGGTTATTAACAATATTGCTAATAACAGAATTTTTTTGAGTGACATTTCTGCCTCCGATTATTTTAAGTAACAAATTAGTTTCGCCTTATTTCAGACGTAGGTATA
>JALSIL010000186.1 GCA_026990095.1 Lysobacterales bacterium | reverse complement strand
CATTCGGCGACGGCTCAGTTTTTTATTAATGTTCAAGACAACCCTTCTTTAGATTTTACCAGTGAAGACAATGGCAGAACGTGGGGCTATGCGGTTTTTGGTAAAGTGGTTGAAGGCATGGATGTTGTGGATGAGATTCGTTTTACCCAAACTGGTCCAAACCCTCCATTTCCCAGTGATGTGCCAATTAAAACGATGTTGATAAAGCATGTTTCTGTAATCGATAAAATGCCAGAAGCCAAAGAAGTAGAAACCAACCCAGTAAAATAAATTGAAGGATTTATTTATTGCTGACTTGCATTTGAATGACAAGCAGCCAGAAATTTACCAACGGTTTAAATTCTTTTTAGATGATAAAGCCCGATATGCTCGGGCTTTGTATATTTTAGGAGATTTGTTTGAATACTATTTGGGTGATGATGCCAAAATTGGTGTCATTCAGCAAGTGGCGAATGATTTGGACGAGTTGTCGGAGAAATACCAAACAAAATGCTATTTTATGGCGGGTAATCGAGATTTTCTTTTGGGTCAACGTTTCAATAACAGTCTTATCTTACTCGAAGATTCAACAGTGGTTGAGTTGAATGAAAAGAGACTCATTTTAACCCATGCCGATGCCTTATGCACTGATGATGTTGAGTACCAGAAAATTAGGCGGCAGTTGCGAGATTCGCAATGGCAGCAGTGGTTTTTAAGTCAAACCATCTCCGAACGAATTGCTTTTGCACAAAAAGCGCGAATGCAATCGCAACAACACACGCAATCTGCCGAAAGCCAAATTATGGATGTTAATCAACAAGCTGTTGATGATTTGTTTGATTGTCACCATGCCTCATTGATGCTGCACGGACACACCCACCGCCCTGGATTTCATCAAACGCAAACAGAAAATGAAACCAGATCCCGAATGGTGTTAGGCGATTGGCACTTTCAAAGCTCATGCATCGAACACTTCAAAGGCAATTTCCAACTCATTACCCATTAATATTTTTCCTTAGGGGTGATATTTAGTGCCGGTTGTATGGTAAAATGTTGCGCTATTAAATTCATTGAGGGTTGCGTGACTCTCTTACATAAATATCTAGAGGAAAAATATGTCAGTATTAGACAAATTGAGTGCTATTCGGTCTGCTAAAGGCAGTGTGTTAACCAAGGGTTTAAGCGATGAGGTTATCGCTGATTTTTTACAAAGAGATTCGGCTTTATCGATAGCAATTGAAAACGCTTATGATAGTTATCTTACCATAAAAGATGAATTTCCTGAGTTAATTGATATGGATGAATCAACGCAAATGAAGAGAGTTCAAGAAGATTATATTAACTTTTATTCTGAAGATGCCGTCAACCCTTATGTTGCACTGGGTGGAAAAGGGGCATGGTTGATAACACTTAAGGGAGCTGTATTACACGATAATGGGGGTTATGGAATGTTGGGTGCTGGTCACGCACCAGATTTTGTTTTGGAAGCCATGAGTCGTCCTCATGTGATGGCAAATATTATGACCCCTTCATATTTGCAAATGAAACTCAGTAAAGCCATTAAAAAAGAAGTGGGGCATTCGCAAGATTCTTGTCCTTATGATAAGTTTTTATGCATGAATTCGGGCTCTGAAGCGGTTACAGTGGCGGCGCGTATTTCGGATATTAATGCTAAAAACATGACGGCACCTGGTGCTCGTCACGAAGGCAAAGAAATTAAGATAATGGCATTAAAAGGGGCCTTTCATGGACGTACGGACAGGCCGGCTCAGTATTCTGATTCCTCGCTGCCTAGTTACCGCAAAAATTGTGCGTCATTTGCTGCTCGCGATAATTTAATCACTATACCCATTAACGATATTGCTGCTCTTGAAGCAGCATTTGCACAAGTTGATGCGGATAATATTTTTGTAGAATCATTTTTTATGGAACCTGTTATGGGTGAAGGCAATCCAGGAATGGGCATCTCACGTGAGTTTTATGAAGCTGCCAGAAAGCTAACCAAAGAACGCGGAACTTTATTCCTTATTGATTCAATCCAAGCAGGGCTTCGTGCACAAGGGTGTTTATCCATTGTTGATTATCAAGGTTTTGACGGGATTGAAGCACCAGATATGGAAACTTATTCTAAAGCACTCAATGCAGGACATTATCCACTATCAGTCTTAGCCATGTCACCTGCTACGTCAAAAATCTACGTCAAAGGTGTTTATGGAAATACCATGACTACCAATCCAAAAGCGATGGATGTAGCCTGTGAAGTATTGGCACGCGTTGATGATGATTTTAGAAAAAACATTTTGGAACGTGGTCAAGAGTTTGTTGAAAAACTGAATGGCTTACGAGAAAAACTGAATGGAAAGGTAACTAATGTACAAGGAACTGGGCTACTGTTTTCATGTGAATTGTCAAAAGAATTTAAGGCCTACGGTACAGATTCAATTGAAGAGTTTTTACGTTACAACGGTATCGGGGTTATTCATGGTGGTGAAAACTCATTGCGTTTCACGCCACACTTTGCCATAACTTCAGCTGAAGTGGATTTAATCATTGATGCTGTTGAATACGCTATCTTAAATGGTCCAAGCCGATAGATAGAGAAAGACGATGACTGATAAAGATAAGCATCAAACTGAAATAGAAAATGCTGAACGACGTAAAACCGAGCGTCGTTCACAAGACTTACCTGGTACCGTTGTCAATAGAAGAAAAAATAAAGACAGAAGAGTCAAGGATGAAGAGATTAACTTTGATAATCGACGTAAAGAGCAAAGGCGCAAACCTATTGTTGGTGTTGAAATTGAAGAGAGAAGAAAAAATGATAGAAGAAAAGATAAAGAATAACTGGAAAATAATATGACTAAATGTGTTGATATTACAATCAAACAAGCACTAACAGGCGATATTGCCTTTGAAACCGACGTTACCATCAAGGGATGGGTGCGTAATCGCCGTGATTCAAAAGCGGGTTTTTCATTCATCGTTATGCATGATGGCTCGTGTTTTGATGGCATTCAGGTGATTGCCGATAGTACATTGGCTAATTATGCAGATGAAATTAAACATTTGACAACGGGATGTTCAGCCATAATTACGGGCAAACTCGTCAAGTCAGGTGGACAACAATCGTGTGAAATCCAAGCCTATAGCGTTGAGGTAACAGGCATGGTCGAGGATCCTGAGACCTATCCCGTTCAACCCAAAAGACACACAATGGAATTTTTACGTACTGTTGCCCATTTACGTCCGCGTACCAATACTTTTAGCGCTATGACACGGGTACGAAATACTTTGGCTCAAGCCGTGCATAGGTTTTTCCATGAAAGAGGTTATTGTTGGATAAGTACGCCCATCATTACAGCCAGTGATTGTGAAGGAGCTGGGGATATGTTTCGCGTGACGCAATTGGATTTAGCCAGTGTACCGATGAATGATAAAGGAGAGGTTGATTTTTCCAAAGATTTTTTTGGTCAGGAAACTTACCTTACCGTTTCGGGACAGTTAAATGTTGAAACTCATGCCTTGGCTTTGTCAAAAGTGTATACCTTTGGACCAACTTTTAGAGCCGAAAACTCCAATACCACTCGTCATTTGGCTGAGTTTTGGATGATTGAACCAGAAGTGGCATTTAATGATTTGAATGATAATGCTGATTTGGCT
>JALSIL010000185.1 GCA_026990095.1 Lysobacterales bacterium | reverse complement strand
CCGAATTTTTGCGCATTGATGATTTAATTAAACGGGTGTCTTTATCGCGTTTTGATGTGGGATTTACCTTGATTCATAACGGTAAAACGGTTCGTAGCTCCCAAGGTGGCGAGCAAGATGCCAATAAAAAAATGCGCATCGTGCAATTATGCGGTAAGGATTTTTTTGAGAATGCATTTTTTATAGATGAACAACGCCACGGCATGCGCCTTTACGGTTGGGTTGCCAAGCCGTCATGGAATCGCGCTTCGGCCGATAGACAATTTTTTTACATCAATGGAAGAATGATAAAAGATAAGCTTATCGGGCACGCAGTTCGCCAAGCTTACCAAGACGTCTTATTTCATGGGCGATTCCCTGCCTTTGTTCTGTATTTTGAACTCGACCCAACGTGGGTTGATGTTAATGTTCATCCAACTAAACACGAAGTACGTTTTCGAGAATCTCAACAAGTCCACGGTTTTATCTTTGGCTCTCTCAATCACGCTTTATCCCAAACAAAACCCGGTTCCGATTTACAAGCCACGGGCGAACAAGGTTTAAATACTGCCAATATTACGCCTGTTGATTATTCAAAAATGCAATCCTCATTGCAATTTGGCAGGCCTTCGGCATCAAATTATGTTGCCGAAACACCCAACAACTATTTGCAATCCATCGCTCAAGCCAGTCAAGGACTGCCCTCGTTTCAAGAAAATGCAAACACGTCGCATGACCAAGAAGAAATGCCACCTTTGGGCTACGCTAAAGCGCAAATTCATGGTGTTTTTATTATTGCCGAAAATGCCCAAGGCATGATTGTGGTGGATATGCACGCCGCACACGAGCGCATCACTTACGAATACTTTAAAGCCAACATCGAAAACCAAGGCATACGCTCACAAGCCTTATTAGTGCCGCTTGCCATCTCTGTTAGCGAACGCGAAACCCATGCGGTGGAACAACACAAGACGTGGTTTGAAAAACTTGGCATTGGTATTCAAGTCGGCTCAAAAGAATCGGTTATTGTTCGTAAAGTACCCACTTTGCTTGCCAAAACCGACATCGAAAGCCTCATCAAAGACGTTTTATCCGAAATCGTCATGCTCGGGTCGAGTACCAAAATCGAAGCCAGCATGAACGAACTGCTATCATCCATGGCGTGTCATGGCTCGGTTCGTGCTAACCGACAGATGACCATAGTCGAAATGAATGCCCTGCTACGCGAAATGGAAAAAACCGAACGTGCCGACCAATGCAACCACGGCAGGCCTACATGGGTGCAAATGGATATGAAACAATTGGATAGGCTATTTTTGCGTGGGCAGTAGGTTAATAAAAGCCCGTAAAAGGCAATTAATCACCCAACCACGCTTGCATTAACTTCTTTATCTGCGTCTGGTAAGCCACGCCTTCTAATTTTGCTTTTTGTTTAAATGAATCCAATAAAGGTTCAGAAACCTTTAAACTAATCAGTTTTGAAGGTGATTTTACCTGCGAATGCATCAATCTAAAGTTTTCAATAAAGTCAAACTTTTCTTCAATGCTTAAGTCCTTACATCGCTCTAAATATTCATCGGAAAACGTTTGCAATGCCCTCATAGTTTTTCTAATGCCTCAATATCGAGTAAATCTTGTTGGCGACCGCTTTGTTTTTTCATTTGAATCAAATCCTTTTTAGCAATAATTCTGATTGGTGTTTGTTGGTAATTAACAGTAACAAAATCAAGCGTTGATAAATCATGAGTAATAATTATATCCACTTGTTGGCTTGGCTTAATTGGATTATAAAAATTCCATGCAATCAAATTGCGGTTGTTTATGTATTCCTCTTTAAAATGAAATACATCCTTAGCAGTTATTGGTAAACGTGGCAATAAATTCATGGACTTAAATAAGGCCTCGGTATCTTCCAGAGTCTTAAGTGACCACTTTAAAACCAAATCAACATCCATCGTACCCCGCACTGCACCATGAAAAGCAACAGCATGACCACCAACTAAGGCATAAGGCAGCTTGTTTTGATTGAGTTTTTTGACTAAATTAATTAAAAACATCGTTTAAGTATATATCGATATATACCATAATGCAATTATTTAACTTTTTTGATTATTTAATGCATTATTCCATGCCTTTATCCCAACAAAAATCAACACAATATACGCCACATACAAAGCTGCCACAAAATAATACTGTTTTTGCCAAAATATATAAATAGAAAGTGAATCAATCAACAACCAATAATACCAGTTTTCAAATACCTTTTTTGTCACCATCACTGTGGCGATAACCGATAAAATTGCAACAAATGCATCCAGATAAGGAAAAGCCGCACCAATTGATTCCATGTAAAACCCAATAACAGGAGTCAAGATTGCTGCTGCTATCGCAATAGAGAAATGCACTTTAATTGACCAAAAGTGAATTTTGACCTCTTCTTTATCGGTCTTATTGAGCCATTGCCTCCAACCATACACAGCCATAACCAAGTAGTAAACATTCAATAAAGATTCAGAAAACAAAGCCCCTTCATGAAAAAGATAAATGAAAAGAGCCGTGCTAACAAAAGCAAAAAACCAACACCAAATATTTTCCCGAACGACCAACACAAGATACAAAACAGCACAAACCACAGCCAAAATTTCTAAACCAGATTGTGCATTAAAAGCAGTGATGATTTTAGTGAAGATTTCATTCATAAAAAATTACAATAAAAGCAAAAAGGTATTTTACCTATAATAACATTCAAATATCCAACTTATCCGCAGGTGATTTAATCTTATTAATCGAATGCGAAGACACATGAGTATAAATTTGCGTGGTTTCCAAGCGTTTATGCCCCAACAATTCTTGGATATACCGAATATCCGTGCCCTCATCCAATAAATGCGTAGCAAAACTATGGCGTAAAGAATGCACCGTGACCTTCTTTTTGATGCCTGATTTTTTAAGGGCGGTTTTAAACACACTTTGCACACTAGTTGGGCTGTATTTTCCACCTTTTTGACCCTCAATTAAAAAGTCGTGCGGTTGGTATTTTTTATAATAGTTTCGCAGCATAGACAAAGTCTTTTCAGATAACATGATGTACCTATCCTTTTTGCCTTTGGCTTGACGTATATGAATTTTCATTGCCTCAGAGTCAATATCACCAATTCTTAAATTCAACAACTCACCCAATCGCAAGCCGCCTGAATAGATTAGCAACAAAATAGTCTTGTGTTTTAAATTATTGGTAACTCGGATAAGTTCAGATATATCCTTAGCGGATAAAACCGTTGGTAAATAAACAGGCTTGCGTAATTTGATGTCCAAAACTTGAGGAATGGGTTGATGAAAAACTTTTCCATACAAAAACCGAATAGTCGCTAAGACCTGTTTCATTGAGGAAAAAGAATACAGCTTTTCTTGCTTGCAATAGTACAAATAATTTTGAATATCGTCTTGGGAAATTTTGCTGACC
Source organism: Lysobacterales bacterium (assembly GCA_026990095.1). Lineage (GTDB taxonomy): Bacteria > Pseudomonadota > Gammaproteobacteria > Xanthomonadales > Marinicellaceae > NORP309. Next base: position 212 of record JALSIL010000185.1, on the reverse strand, counting down.
TTCAACTCAGATACCCACTGCAAAAACAACTTCAAAGCCGAGGCATAGTTTTTAACAGTCGCCTCAGAATAGTTCTCAATTCGAGCCTGTTTTATAAATCTGCTAATAATTTCTTGCTTTTTCATGAAATAAAGTATATTTTACGTAGTATATGCAAAATAATATAACATATAGCCGTAGTATATGCAATTGTGTGTAATGCGGAAAAACGG
>JALSIL010000184.1 GCA_026990095.1 Lysobacterales bacterium | reverse complement strand
GGTAATGTTTTTTTCAAGGATTTCTGCTTTAGTTACAACCGAAACAGCAGTCGATAGGTTTTCAACATTTTGTGCTTTTTTTGAGGCTATTACGACAACGTTTTCAATGGTATCCACTTCATCATTGCTGTGCGTTTCTGCTTGAGATACGACGAGAGTTTGCAGAATAGAAATTAGCGTTATCATGAATCAAAAAGTCCTAAAAGAAATTAAACCAATCTGAAAGTTACAAAAAGAGGCGCATTGTATCACTTAATATTAACCCTGCGGCATAATACCGCAAATTCAGTCTAAGCCTATTTGTTCTTGGCAAGGCATCAGTATGAAGTCCTAGTCACAATCTAAAACAAATACTGATAACGCAGTCCAAGGGCGAATAGGCTTAGACCATTCATAATAAAATCAATAAGTTGGGACTACAAGAAATCCCCATCTCTGCATCATATTATTTTGAGATAGAGTGACTAACCCTACAATAATATTCTTTGATATGAGAATTTCTTGTAGTCCTGAATTACGGTATTATACCGCAGGGTTAATAATCAGTATGTATTTCTCTATTTCTTTTTTCGTGATGATGTAAGCTTTGGTTAATTTTGTATAAAGGGTAACTAAATCGCTAATTGGGTTTTTATTTGTGGCAGCCACTTCTATTTTTCGTGCAAAGAAACTTAAACCATTGGCTCCAATATTAGCACTGGTTGATTTTAACATGTGGGCTTTTTTCTTAACTTCATCATGATCTTTATTTTTTAATGCTTCCCTTATACTTGATAATATTTTGGGTGTTTCTTGTTCAAACATTTCCAGTAACTGATGAACTTCTTCACCCATAAACTCTTGAATTTCTTTAAGTGCTTTAATATTTAACCATTTTGAGTTGATAGAACTCAGGTTGCTTTCAATTTTTGACGTTGCTGGCTTTTCACTTAAAGCCTCCAAGGGTATCTTTTGTGTGTTATTGCTTTGATAGGGTTGTAATTTTGATGGTGCTTTATGAAGTATCAAAGGGTCCCATTTTTTTAACGTTTTTTCTAAAATATAACGGTTTAATGGTTTAGACATGTAATCATCCATGCCCGCATCCAAACATTTTTCTTTATCTCCCATCATGGCATTGGCTGTCATTGCTAAAATTGGCGTATGATTTAATCCTGCTGCAGTTTCATAATCGCGAATCTTGGCCGTGCATTTATAACCGTCCATTACAGGCATTTGACAATCCATTAAAATCATTCGATAGCGGTTTTGTTTCACTTTTTCTAATGCTTCTTGCCCATTTAAAGCAACATCAAAAGGGTAGCCAATGTATTGAATGAGTTTTTCAGCTACTTTTAAATTGATTTCATTATCTTCCACTAACAGTATTTCTGGAATGATGTTTTCAAGTTCTTTTGGGTCTTCTGTGACTTTGCCTACAGATGCAGAGGTTTTAATAACTTCTTCTTCAATAGATTCTTGTGCTGCCTGCATGACTTCAATCCGATTGAGGTGTTCCTCAATATCTTCATGTTTGGATAGCAGTTTGACGTTTTTAAGGCTTGGTATACCTGCAATGTTTTTATTCTCGGTTAAGATTATAACATGAAGGTTGGTCATTTTATTGTCTTTTTCTATATCTTCACATAAGCTTCGCACTTGTTTCCCTGCGGTTTCAAAATCAAGCAACATGATAACGTTTTTAGTACTGTCTGAATTTTTATTTATGGATTCATATATTTCATAGGCCTGTGTTAAGCCAAGAGCTTTTTGGAAATTTACATTTAATGCCTTCAAATCCTTTGATACTTTATTAAACAATAAAGGGTTTGTGTTGATAATTATCGCCTGAAAACTGGATGAACTGGTAATGCCTGATTGTGTTTCACCAACAGATTTCAATAAAGGCAAGTCAAAGAAAAAGGTGCTGCCTCTGCCTTTTTCTGACTTTAAACCAATCGTACCATGCATTAATTCGACTATTTTCTTGCTAATGGCTAAACCTAAGCCTGTTCCGCCAAACTTACGTGTGCTCGAACCATCTTCTTGAGTAAAGGGTAGAAAGATGTTTTCTATGGTTTCTTTATCCAACCCAATGCCTTGGTCAGTAACCGAAAAACGAATCACCTCTTTATCAGGAAAATCTTTTAATTTCTTTGCCGAAATCTTTACCGTTCCGCCAGAAGAAAATTTAATGGCATTACTAATGAGATTGGATAACACTTGACGTATTCGTGTTGGATCTCCACGCAATAAAGGACTAACATTGTTGTTGATTTTAACAACCAAGGAAATATTTTTATTATCCGCTGCCTTTTGATAGGTGGATTTGATTGAATCCATCAAACGCAATATTTTAATACCACGAATTTCGACTGATAACTTTCCAGCTTCGACTTTAGAATAATCAAGCAAATCATCGATTAACTTTTGCATTTGAATGGCAGAAACATGGGCAGTACTTAAATAATCTTTTTGAAAGTCCGACAATTCAGAATCAAGCAATATGTCCAGTAGCGGAATGATGCCATTTAAGGGCGTTCTAATTTCATGGCTCATGGTCGCCAAAAATTCCATTTTAGCCATTGATGCCGCAGAGAGTTCAGATTCAATTTGTTTAATTTGATTGGTCAATTCTTGGTTGGCTTCTTTCATTTGATCAATTTGTGCAATCAGTTCCAGTTTTCCAGTTTGGGATTGATTATTGCTTTTTTTGGATGTTTTTTTAACCTCAACTTCGTCTTTATAGTAAGTAAAAACAAATAACAAAGCCATAAAAACTAAGGTCGAAACAGCCAGCCCTGTGTGTGCTGGGTTTTCAAAAAAAATTAACAAAACCACGTCGATGATAAGCAATGGAATTGTTGCATAAAAGACACTCTTAAAGTCTTTCAAATATAGCAGTGCTGCAGTAGACAAGACCACAAAAACAAGAGAGTAGTGGCCCGTATTATGTTGTAAAGAACTCCACATATAGAAGCCCCAAAATAAAGAACTCAACAATAAAAAATTTTCTTGGATATAAGCCTTTTGGTCGTAGGTTAATTTATTTTGGATAATTGCTACTTTAGATAAGACAGGAATAAAAGTTAGGATAACCGCAACCCATGCATAAACAGAGAACAGACCAAGACCTGAGATGACTGTTGCCAAAACAAATGAGGTCACGAAGTATTTTGCACTATCTGTCTGTTGTAAAAAGTCTAGAATCCGATTGAACATAAGAGTATAAAAGCTTGAATTAATGGAATATTCTAACAGAATTAATTAAGAAGTTGCCAAAATAATGCGTTGTTTTATTGTTATAGTCTGTTTCTAAAGCAATATATACTGCTGTGTGGCTTATCAAAATTAAACTTGTTTACAATAAAATGTAGAAATTATTACTTAACAGCGATAAACTAACTGGATATTAAATACTTAGGTTAAATCGTATGGATATTGCAGAGTTGCTCGCTTTTTCAGTAAAAAATAAGGCATCAGATTTACATTTGTCAGCAGGTTTACCCCCCATGATACGTGTGGATGGAGATGTACGTCGCATAAATTTACCACCGCTTGATCACAAAGAGTTGCACGCCATGATTTATGACATCATGAACGATGGGCAAAGAAAAGAATACGAAGAAGTCTGGGAGCTGGATTTTTCTTTTGAAATTCCTGGTCTCGCACGTTTTCG
>JALSIL010000183.1 GCA_026990095.1 Lysobacterales bacterium | reverse complement strand
AAAAGAAAAAGCCCGCAATTATAGTTAGCTATATTTTTGGTAAGATTTTTCTTCAACGAGCTCCGAACCCAGTAGAAGGTTAACTTGTTTTTTTACGTCGGCACGTTTATCGTTTTCATAATAAACACTGCGTGCAATTTGAATAAATTCGTCATCAAATTCTTTTTTGGATTCTTTAATGCGAATATTGTCTTCAATATTCCATAAGCTTTGATTGACTTGTTTGAGTTGTTCTTTTAGCCGAGATATTTCACTGGTTTGGGTGACATTCTTATTCCACGTGTCGGTTAATAAATTTAATTCATGACGCACATTCTTAAGTTTTTCGGCATCAGTAATGTGTTGTTGTTTGATTTCTAAAATGGTGATTTTATCTAAAATTTCACCAAAAGAAACTGGGGTGTTAATTAAGCTCATTATTAATCCTCTAAATCATCTGTATCTAATTGACCGGTCAACTTTCTGCGGATATGTGACCAGGATATACCTATGCCTAAAATTGTTCCAACAATGATAAGGGCAATCCATGTTATGGCGGTTTTATTTTCAAGACTCATCCACCCCTGATCAATAAACAACCATACGATTGTCGCACTAACGGCAGTGGCAAGAAGTATGCCCAATACGCCAATTGAGCGAAATGTGGCTCGAATAAAGATAATGTAAACCACCAGCATAACCAGAGATGCCAGAATTTTTAAAGGCAACTGAACATTCTCAAAGGGGATTAGCCAATGAAATAATGAGTAATGGGTTGGGTTATACGTAATTAAAACAATCAAAACGGCAAATAACCACCGCAATATAAAGCCACCTGCTTTCATGTAATGTTTTCCTAATGACAAAATTCAATTATACAAAATTTACATTGCTTGCATTAGTTTATCTGTTTAAATTAAGTAAATGATTTCAAATTTAAAGCTTATCACGTTAGACTGCTATTTTAAATTAGATGGCTTAATATAACTTGAACGAATTTTTTAATAATAAGATTATTTTTTATACTCTTTTGATGATTTGTTTGTTTTTGTTTTTATACAGTCCACCAAATAGGCTTAACAACTGGCAAAAGATTCAATCCAGAGGTTATTTGTCGTGGGTGACAAGACCTAGTCCATTAACTTATTACCAGAGTTTGGATGGCATAATTGGTTTGGAATACGATATTCTAAAGCAATTTTGTGATAAAAATGAAATCGAATTAAAAGTGACTGTAAGCCATTCTAATAAAGAATTATTTGCTTTATTGTCCACTCAAGCTGTGGATGTTGCTGGGGCAAATCTTATTGCAACAAAAAAGAGATTGACTCAATTTTTAGCCACTACAAGTTATGACAGCACTTCAATAAAATTAGTGAGTTCCTTGAGAAAGGAAAAAATTAAATCTTTAGATAAACTATCCGCATTGTCAGGAGAGGTTTTGGCACACTCTTCCTATATTGATACGGCTGAGATTTTAATAAAACAATACCATGCGGTGATAAAATACGTGGAAAATAAAAGCTTATATGAGTTATTGCTCAGTGTTGTTAATGGAGGCATTGACTTCACCCTTGTTGACTCTAATATTTTAGCGGTATATCGGTCTTATGTTCCAGCACTGCGCAGTGGAATTCAATTAACAGAAACTAAAGAAATAATATTTTTACTGCCATCAACAACAGATTATTCGGTTAAGCGTGAGTTAGATGCCTTTATTCGTCGTTATAAAAATGATGGAAAAATTGAAAAATATAAATCCATAATTAAAGAATCATTGCCTCGTTCTAAGCCTGCTGATACGGTTCAGTTCTTAAAAAACTACAAAAGACGGTGGAATAAAGTTAAAAAAAATATCTATGCTGTTGCCAGCAAATACGATATTAGTCCAATTTTATTGGGTGCTATAAGTTATCAAGAGTCTCATTGGAATGCAAAAGCAGTCTCCCCAACTCATGTAAAAGGAATAATGATGTTAACCAAAGCAGTGGCGAAAGAACAAGGTGTTACCAATAGGCTTGACCCGCTGCAATCATTAGAGGGAGGTGCCAAACACTTTATTAAAACATTAGCTAAAATACCCAAGAGAATCAAGGAGTCTGATCGGATAAAATTTGCCTTGGCATCGTATAATATCGGCTTTGGAAACCTAGAAAAAGCGCGTATTTTAGCTCAAAAATCAGGAAAGAATCCTGATTCATGGAGTGAAGTCAAGCCCTTTTTAAAAAAATTAAATCAAATATCCAACGTTGATGGTGAAACGGCAGTTAAATATGTTGAAAATATACAGGTTTATAAAAATTTATTGCAATGGAAAGAACAACAGTAATTTGTTAATACCCAAATCCTGATAGTGAAACACGAATATAACACAGCCCTTGCTTCCAAGGACTCTTATGCTTATTTAAGGAAGAAAACTTTTAAGTAAGGATGAGTTATTTTCTTCTGTTAGTTGGTGTGTAATAAAGTTTTTTATCGGTGGAAATCGGTTACCGAACCGCAAGAGTCCTTTTCTGACCATTTTTGCTAAAGGTTTATCGTTGGTGAAAAGTCCGACGATGCCATTCGTGCCAAGGTATAAAGGGCGTGAAACATTGCGGTGTTTGCGGTTGTAGCGACGCAATAAAAATTCTGAGGCGATATCCTCGCCATTGTTATGAGCGTTGATTATTAATTGGCTTAAGCTATCTGCTGAGCGTAAACCTAAATTAAATCCGTGGGCGGTGACAGGATGCATGCCAACGGCAGCGTCTCCAATCAATGCAAAGCGTTTAGCGAAGAATTTATTGGCATAGGTGGCAACCAATGGATAATTGTGGCGCTTGTCGAGTAATTTCATTTTGCCCAATTTGTGACCAAAGCGTTCGGCAACATCTTGGTTAAATTCTTCATCAGTCATGGCAAGTACGTGAGCAGCATCGGGTGATTTGAGTGTAATAACAATGGATGAAATGTTATTGTTTAACGGTAAAACAGCTAAAGTGCGCTCGTAGTGGAAACACTCACTGGCGGTGTCATTATGCGATAACTCATGGCTCATGCGACAAACAAGAGCACTGCGTCCAAAATCATGCATGTCGGCAGCTATACCCATCATTCTACGGCTGGCAGAAAAACGAGAATCGGCACCAACAACAAGATTGGCACGAATCTTTTCTCCATTTTCTAAAACAACAACACTGTTTTTGTCTCCTGCAATAATAGATTCAACTTTGTTACCATATAAAGTTGTTATGTTTGATTTCTCTTGAATAGCATCAAAACAGGCTTTGCGAATGCTGAAATTTGCTACCATGTAGCCTAATTCTTGGATGTCTGATTTAGTTGTATCAAACTTAAGTGAATAATCGGAATCCCCATCAAAAACATCGGCTTTTTTGATAAATGATATGTTTTCTTCAGGGATTTTTTGCCAAATACTTAGTTGTTTCAAGATTTTTAAGGATAAATGTGTAAGTGCAATTTCTCTGCCATCGGGGGCTGGATTTTGGATGGATTCGAGTACTTGAGATTCAATCACTGCAATGAATAAACCAGATTGAGATAAGCTGTTTGCAAAGCTTAATCCAGCAGGACCTGCACCAACGATGGCAACATCAAAATTTTTCATTATATTTAACCTTGTTATGATTTCTATATCGGGATTTGGGTATTAGAACAAATAAATAAACAATTTGACTTGATGATTGTCAATTTATAAAGTAATCAACGAAAAATATA
>JALSIL010000182.1 GCA_026990095.1 Lysobacterales bacterium | reverse complement strand
CAACAATCTTATCATGCACAAACATTCGACTACGCCGTCCATTTGGCTGTTCAATGCGGCAATGTTGCCTCAAACGAGTCACTTCACAAAGAACCAAATCTCCTGCTTTGGGCTTGACTTCTCCTGTTAACAGGGTATGCGCATCACCTAAATTGACATGTCTTGTGGTAAACGCTCGCTTGCACTGCTTAAGAACAACTGGTATAGGTTGCACCTGAATATTTTTATTAGCTTCTTGTGATTTAACCAACTCTATCTTTCTTGTCTGTGTATTCTTCATAATAACCTCTTGCATTAATATTAGTACTTATCATTTTCAATAAATCCATTTATACCTAGCTCAAAACAGTAGTCAATATTTATTTGTAAATATATTTACAATATGTGATTAGCATCACATTTAAATTTCTTTTTTAACCCGCTTAACAAAATTAACAGGGAGAAAGTGACGTACTTTGCTGATTAGAGAACCTTAATAAAATTATCAATCTAAATTAAAAAAAACGAACCGCTTCATAACCCTTTTAGTGGTCCCTACAATTAACCCTGCTAGATAATACCGCATAGATAAACGAAATTATCTAGCACGGTTAATATAAGCAAATGCTAATTAGTCTTTTAAATCCAAACTTGGTATAATACGCACGAATCTACCCAGGCTAAACTATGACAAATCAAAATCAATCCGCAGGAACCTTATTTCGTGCTGCTGTTGCCAACAACAAACCTCTTAGCGTTGTGGGAACAATTACTGCTTTAAGCGCACTTATGGCAGAAAAAATTGGGCACAAAGCCATTTATTTATCAGGTGGCGGTGTGGCTGCCAATTCTTTGGGTATGCCTGATTTAGGCATTTCATCCCTTGAAGATGTACTTATTGATACACGTCGCATTACCGACGTTTGTAAATTACCATTATTAATTGATGTCGATACCTGTTGGGGCGGCGCCTTTAATATTGCTCGAACCACACGCAGTGTTATCAAAGCAGGCGCTGCAGCCATGCACATGGAAGACCAAGTAGCAGAAAAACGCTGCGGCCATCGACCCAATAAAGAGGTGGTTACAAAAGGCGAAATGGTCGATAGAGTCAAAGCAGCTGTTGATGCCCGAACAGATGATGAATTTGTCATTATGGCACGCACCGATGCCATCGCCATTGAAGGCATAGACTCAGCTATCGAACGCATGGTGTCTTATGTTGAAGCAGGAGCCGACATGATATTCCCTGAAGCGGTACAGTCACTAGCCCAATACCAACAAATTAAAAATGCGGTAAAAGTGCCAATACTTGCCAATATAACCGAATTTGGAAAAACTGAATTATACTCTCAAAAAGAACTGGGCGAACACGATGTCGACATTGTCCTTTATTGTTGTGGTGCTTACCGAGCTATGAATAAAGGTGCTCAAAATGTTTACGAAGCTTTACTTAAAGACGGTCACCAACGCCATGTCATCGACATCATGCAACCACGTGAAGACATGTATGAGTTCTTAGGCTACCACAAATACGAACAAAAATTAGACGAGTTATTTTCAAAAATATAATCCTAAGATGGGACTGACCCATCATGGAACAACTATTTAATAATAATCGATGGGCAGTGCTTATCCTACAAATTAAAAGAGAAAAAATTATGGCAGTTCAAAAAACAAAGAAAGCAGGCGGAGCAGGTCTTCGTGGACAATCAGCTGGCGAAACAAAATTATGCACCGTGGGCGTTTCAGGCTCAGGCTTAACTTACAACGGTTACGATGTGGCAGATTTAGCCGAAAACACCACCTTTTATGAAACAGCCTACCTCATCTTTCATGGTGAGTTGCCAAACCAAACACAACTGCAAGAATATTCAGCCAAAATCATGGCTAACCGTGATTTACCCGAAGCCTTAAAAGCCACTTTGGAGATGATACCAAAAGACACGCACCCAATGGACGTGATGCGCACAGGTTGTTCTATGTTGGGTAACTTAGAGCCTGAAATGGACTTTTCACAACAACAAGATGCGGCCGATAGGTTGCTTGGGGCTTTTCCATCCATTATCTGTTATTGGTATAAATTTACCCATGAAGGTGTGCGTATCGAAACAGCTTTGGATGATGATTCCATCGGCGGGCATTTCTTACACATGTTACGCGGCGAGAAACCAAACACATTGCACGCGCGCGTCATGGACGTGTCCTTAATCTTGTATGCCGAACACGAGTTTAATGCTTCAACTTTTACAGGACGTGTAGTTGCTTCAACTCTGTCTGATATGTATTCATGCGTAACTGCCGCTGTTGGTGCCTTGCGCGGACCCTTACATGGCGGTGCCAATGAAGCAGCCATGGCAATGTTATCGCAATGGAAATCGGTTGATGAGGCCATTGCTGGAATCGATGATATGTTGGCAACCAAACAATTAATCATGGGATTTGGGCACGCAGTTTATACCGAAAGTGACCCCAGAAATGCTTTAATCAAACGTTGGAGCAAAGAACTATCCGAAGATGTCGGTGATGAATGTTTGTATGATGTTAGTTGCGCGGTTGAGAAAAAACTTTGGGATGAAAAAAACATTTTTCCGAATGCCGATTTTTTCCACGCTTCGGCTTATCACTTTATGGACATCCCGACCAAATTATTCACCCCAATATTTGTCTGTTCAAGAATCACAGGTTGGGCTGCTCATGTGATGGAACAACGCGCCAATAACCGCATTATTCGACCCAATGCCGATTATGTTGGAGTTGGCCCAAGGAAAGTGACACCAATATCGCAAAGAGCATAAAAAGAAGGAACGCAAAGCCCTTAATGAAAAATACAGTGGTGCTCCTTGCGAGCACCATTTTTTTCGAAAACTCAATCGATTAACATTTATTGGTAAGTGGTAATTATCCCACTTACCGATAAATTCTAATTTAAAAAGTCTACCATGTTAACACTGACCATCAGGGGCAGGGACTTTAGTCCCGTTGTTTTAAAGACGGACTAAAATCCGAACACCATCAACTCATATTATTTTAGAGGCACTGTTGGTTTTAATTTGGCTTTGAGAAATAAGTTCATGGATAATTTAACATTTGGTGGATTATTGTCGCCTTTTTTGTTTCGTGTAAAATCCATTTTCTCTTTTGATTTAAATCGTGACATAGCCTTGTTATTTCATTTAAACCCTAAGATTACTACGCTAAGTTGTTGATTTATGCACACGAAGAGCTGTCAAGAGATTTTTTCATTATTTTTTTTCTTACTCTGTGCATAAAAAAGCGAGTATCATATCTAACTCATTGAATTTATTGTGTTTTTATGGACTGGTTAATAATTAACCAAAATGATAAAAGTCCTTATAGATACTCGTTAAATAGAATACTTTTGTGCAGTTACTCACAGACTTATCCACAGGCTCTGTGGATAAGTCGTTTAGCTATTATAAAACAACAACTTACAGGATTTTAATAGAAATTCCATCAAGAGTTAGGGCTAAAGTGCCTTATTCTCATGCAAGCACTAGGTCACCATAAAGGCTTTAATTTTTTCTTCTTGAGCCAGCGCATCTTGATAACCCAGTTCTATCAATGCCTTGGTATATCCTGGTTCAAAAAGAAGGTAACTAGGCATGCGCCACTCTTTTCCCCATCCTCCTATTGCTTTGAGTAATCGTCGAACTGGTGCAGGTATGTCTTTGGCATGTTCTTTAGTGATTTCTCGTACATCAACA
>JALSIL010000181.1 GCA_026990095.1 Lysobacterales bacterium | reverse complement strand
TGTTTGCAAGAGTCCAGCTAAGAGTGGTGCTGCCTCCAGATGTTACGCTATTTGGGCTAGCAGTAAAACTTACAATTGTCGGTGCAGAGCCTGTGCCACCTGTACATGTAACCGTAGCATCTACTGCATTTATTCTATCGCATAGCTCCATGCCTGTATCGCTGACACTTACCAGTACATCACCCTCATTGACTCCTAGACTTGCTGAGGAGGCTACTTCCAAGGTTGAACCAGGCTCTAATGGAATAGAAATAACGTCATTATTACTCAAAGTTACAATTAAATCCTTACCAAAAGCAATAAAAGCAAAAGTGCTTGATAGGAGTAATAATAATATTAGTGCGTATTTTTTCATTGTTAACTCTCAAATATAGTATATAGAATGGCATTATAACGAATTGATTGTTAATATATTGTTTAATTTAAAATATTGTTTAATTTTTTCTCAAAATGAAGCGTTTATAAGTTGGAGACTATGATATGTCTGCGACTTAACTGTCTAAAAAGAATCCCATCATTGCGAGGAGGTACGACGCAGCAATCTCATCTTTTTTGCTTGAGATTTGAGTGGGATAAATCCCACTTACCAAGTTGGCTTTGTTGGGTCGCTGGCTTTATCTGAAGCTTTTTACCAGATATGAATATAAAATTTTATTGGGCATAAAAAAATGGGCGATTAACGCCCATTTTTTTTTACTCATTAAAAACTTTGTTACTTATTGAATGTTTTTAGAATATCTGTGAGCAAACAATCCAGCGTAGTTCGCTAGAGTCGTTCCACCACCTAATGTTCCGTTAACATACTTTTGCACAGCAAAACCAGTTACTGGAAGACCAGTGTAAGTTCTTGCTGCAACATTGTCATTTGTATTTTGTGTAAAAGCAATCTCTGCCCAACCGTTATTAAAACCAGGTCTAACAAACATATTGTTTTGCGAACCCAATATCAAAGAATCGCCAAACACATCATTATCATCATGGAACTCTAAAACATTAGTTTCCCAACAAAATACTGGACCTTGCTCACCTGGAGGCAATGGCGATGGCAATAAAACTCCGCCACCTAGTTGTTGCTCTTCTCTATCCCATCTTTGCATAGCAAATGGCTCACAAGCAGGACCCGATGGTGGACCACCAGCTGCAGGATAAGAAAGACCTCTAGTAAATGGTTCAACAGGAGGAGCTAGACCTAAAAAGGCTAAAGAATAAAACGGATCAGCATAGAAGATTTTGGTTGGGAAAGTTACTACCCACTCAGTATCTGCACCAAAGGCATCCGTAATTTCAAACTCACCATAAATATGGTCATGCATATACACAGCACTTACTGCTTGAACTTCATCAGAAGACCAAGTATCTGTTACTACAACACCATTATAGAAAATATTACTAGTAATATTGTTGCCTGATGCAACATTAGGAAACAAATCACCTGGATTTGAGTGTTGCGGCACTGTAGAATATGCTTGAATTGCATCAGCATTATAAGACACTTCAGTACCAGCTGGCACATTAACTATCGCTGCTGAACCAAACAAACCACCGCTACCATCTAACACTGAATCAATACCATCAGCAGGATTTGCAGCCCATGCTCCACCAAGCCAATTATTATGAACAACAGAACAATTTGCAGGAACGCCCGATGCAGCATGCGTTACAGCCGATGCGGCATTGCCATTGCTAGCTGTATTGAAAACATTACCCATTTCAATCATCTCGAAATGACCTTCTGTACAACGCTTCATATCTAGACCCAACTCATCATATGGTGCTGGATTGCTGTAGCCGTAAGGTAAAAACTCTTGACCTGCCATTACCGTATTTGGTGCCAGACAAGAATTGTCGCTAGTGATTATTTTAACAGACTCTTCGCCAACGTGACCGCCTACTGTGGATGTTGTTGGCACTAAAGCAGCTGTCCAAACATCATAAGGAGAAAGGTATAAGTTAAAATCCAAGCACTCGCGAGAGTTTTTGCCTTCAAGGAAACGTACTTTTACAGCCTTAACATTGTCTGTTGTGTTGACAACTGAGATTAGCGTATTGTTACCGCCATTAACTGTGTAGTAAGGGTATAACAGAACCTGACCAACACCGTCTGAGTTTAAATTTACCGCTGTTGACACAGAGGCTATGCCAGCAACACCAGCAATACCTGCAATCAATGCAGTTGTTAAATTATTTCTTTTCATTTTTTAGAACTCCTAAAATTTATAATAAATACAGAGCTATAACTGCCTATTCACTCAGGTGAATACCTCAGGTAAAGACCTAATTTTTATAGCTGATGCCAATGGTACGCGATAAAACAGCAAATCGCAAGAAGATATTCACTTTTTCATCACATTTAGCGAGTCAGGAACTTTATACCATATATTGTCTTTCATTAGCCACTTTTCTTTTAGCTCGGTAGTTACTTGTATGGTACTAGACATTGCTCCCTTAAACTGGTATTCGTATTGCAGCTCTGTAACGATAGTGCACAAGTATTTTTCTGAACACTCTTTGCGTATAATTTTGGCATCAAGCCACTTAATTGACGAGATTCTCATTCGTGCTACGTAGGCTTGCAATGTTTCTGTTTGACGCCAACCTGGGCTTAAGAATTGATAGGACTGCTTATAGTCATGACTAATTTTATAGTTCCAATAATCTGTTACTCGGTTATCGAGTTTGTTTTTTTCTTGGTCTTCGCAGGCGGTTATTAATAGGGAAACGCTTAGGATTAGTAATATAGCTTTTATTTTATTCATTTTTCTTTGCTTCTCTTTATCTTAAAATTATTTGTCGCTTTTATGCTTTAATGGTTTTAAACCTTTAAATTGATTGGTGTATTCTTTTGTTAATTGTTTGGCTTGTTCTGGATTTTCTATGACTGTCGGAGTGAGCAACAATATTAATTCAGTTCTTTCATTGGTTCGATTTCTTGAGCCAAACAAACCTCCTAGTAGCGGTATTCTATTTAGTTTTGGTACACCGTTTTTGGCTCTGGCTCGGTCTTCTTTTATCAAACCACCCATGACTATTGTGTCGCCGCTTTGTACGGCTATTTCGGTTGTTAGCTCTCGATTGTTGATGTCTCTATTACCACTAGCATCTGGGGCAGTTGGAAGACTGACTTCTTGAGATACTTCTATGTATACCAGTCCACCAGGGTTAATCCTTGGTGTTACTGTAAGCTTGGTGCCTGTTTGCAGGTATCTAATCGAACTAAAGGTGTTGAGCCCGCCATTGTTGAGGGCGTTATTTTGAATAGGTATTCGTGTTCCTACATTTATGGAGGCCTCTTTGTTGTTTAATACCAGCAAAGATGGTGTGGATAACAAAGCCACTCGACTCTTTACATCAGATGCCGAAATTGTTGCTTGAACATCAACCCCTGTTAATACATAAGTTAAGCCACCAGCCCCAAATCGTGCCGATTCGGTATCACGTACTCCTAGCACCTTATCTGCAGTCGTCGTTGTGGTTGTCGTTGCGGTTCTAGCAGAACCAAACAGCCACTCCACTCCTGATGACTCGTTGTCTGTTAAGGTTACTTCAATAATTTTTGCTTCAATTAAAACCTGCAAAGGTTCAATATCTAATCGTGCTATTGCTGCCATTATGGCGTCGTACTCTTGTGCACTGGCACTAATTAATATTTGGTTGTTTTCTTCAATGGCAGTAAAACTTGGTCCGTCTTGATTGTTTCTTGATGAGTTGTTGCGTTTGGTTTTCTTAACGGGTTTTGATTTGTTTGTTGTTGAGCCGATTTCCCTACCTGCAAGCCCGGGTGCCACTTTTCCACTACTTTCTTTTCTAGAGCTTCTTGAACTGCCACCACTATTACCACCAAAGACATCGCCAAGATAACCCGCTAAATCATCGGCTTTGATATTTTTGACATTATAGACATAGAGGTTGCTGGCAGCTTCAGAATCTGATCGATCGAGTCGTTTTATCCATTCTTGTGCTTTGTGCAAATAGCTTTCTTGTGGCGTAATAACCATGATGGCATTGAGACGCTCAAGTGCCATAAAACGAAACATGCCTGCCAATGGGTTATCTGCGCCTTCTCCAAATATTGCTTCTAATTCTCCGACGATTGTGCCTGCTTCCACACGATTTAAGGTGAATATTCCTGTTGACATGCCCGCTAACCAATCCACATCAAAGATATTGATGGTATCCAAGTACATATTTAATTCTCTTTTGGTGCCTGACAAAAAAAGTAAATTGCGTGCATTATCAGCCTTAACAATGGCACCATCTTTGGCATAAGGCGTTAATACTTTCTCCATCTCGGATGGGGCGATGTATTTTAATGGCACCACCATTACCGTATAGCCTTTGCGTTTTTGCATATGGCCATAAGCAGGAATGAGGTTGCCTTTGATGGCATCTGCACGAGGCATAACATGGTAACGGTCTTCAATATAGACCAAGGCGGCATTATTCCAACTCAATAACATTTCTAAAATAGGTAGGACTTGATCTTTATTTATTGGCTTGACGGTAGCAAAGGTCACCTCTCCTGTCACACCTGGTGCAATGACATAGTTTTCTTTTAGCACCGTACCTAAAAGCAAATTAACCACGGCAGGCAATGAGTCGTCTTCAAAATTTAAAGTGATTTCACCTTTGCTTGTCACTGGCTTTTGGTGTTTACTTGCCGCTTTGACATCAATAAACTTACCAGTGCCTGGATAAAACTCATAAGGGTCTTTTTTCTTGGTTTCTTCTTCAGGCTTTTCATCACCAAATATGGCTCCAGAGTATTTTTGACTCTCTATGCCTTTTAGGTAATCGTATCCATCCACTTCTTTGGATAAATCCAGCGGTGTTGATGCGCAAGACATCAAGCCTATAGTAATACAAATGATGATTAATTGTTTAATCACTAATTATCTCCTAGTTTTTCTTGTTTGCTGCTTCTGCACGCATTTGTGCACGACGAGCGGCTATTTTTTTACGGATATCGTCCGCATTCTTTTTCTTATCTTTGCGACTTAATGGCTTATTTGCTCTGGCTATATCGCCTGTTTTTGCAGCCGCCCCAGGTTTTTTGCTCGCCGGTGATGCCGCCGGTCTTGTGCCACCACTGACTTTAAGCTCCAGCTCTTGTGACTTGTCATCGTCTGATTCAAATGTCACTTTACGGCTTTGGATTGAGGTGATTCTCCAGCCGCCGAGTTCACCATCTAGTGGCATTCCTACTTTGTAAGACCTTCTTTTATTGGTGGTTGTATCCAATATCATCGCGTATGAATTTTCGGGTGTAATAACAATTCCTGTTATTTGTGCTTTTAATTCGGCTATTTCTACCGTTAAATCCTCTGTTTTTTCCTCTTCAACTTCTTCGATAAAAGGTTCACGAGTTGTGCTAAAAATCGGTTTAGTTGCTGCGACTTCCGCAAGTTTTTTTAAGTCTATTTCTTCTGGCGTTTCTTGTTGATTGAAGCTTTTAGGCAAGTTCGGAATGCTTACTTGCTCGTCTTCATTCAATTTTACCGCACCTACTTGACTGCCAATACCCAACATTTGGATGCTCGCAATTAATGCCAATACAATTAAACTTCCAATTAAAATTTGTCCAAATAAATTATTTTTTAACATTTTTCTTCTTAACTTTAACGGGTTTATTTAAGTAGGCAATTAAATCAAAGCGCACTTCCAATTTTGGGTGTGTCGGTTTTTGATTTCTGCGCGTGCGAATTAAACGCTGTTCAAGATTTAAATTATCAACAAAAAGGTAGGGGATATGTTCTTGAAATGCCAATAAGACATTGAGCATTTTATCGTATTGGCAACGCATACGCACTTTTAAGACTATTTTTTCAAATTGATCGGGGTTTTTGTCTTTATAGGGCGTGTTACTGACTGTTTGGCACTCTGAAGGGGAAGTGGTGTTTTCTGAAACAATACTCTTAAGGATGCGCGTTAATTCTGCTGTGCCTAAGTTGTAACTGTCGGCAAGTAAAAAACTGGTGTTGTCACCCACATTTGCCTTAACGGTATTAATGCGATTTTGCAATTCTGGTATGATTTTAACCAACTGCGTATATTCCTGTCTGTCTTGTTCAAGACTATCAATTTCTTCATTTAACAAACCGTGTTCGGCGACAAATCCTTGGAAAAAGATAAAGTAAATCAGCACAAGGACAAGGCCCAGTATTCCTAGAGCATACCAACGATGCATTTCTGCGTTATTAGCTAGTGCCGTCATCTTCGTCCTCCACTTGCGGTTCTTTTAACAAGACTTTAATGGTGAATTTTTCTTTCTTAGTGCGCCTATCCTCTGTAACGCCACCCACAATTTCAGGTTGAAACCAACTGTGTGATTTATCAAGCTCTGGCACTAAATTACTGGCATTATTTGATTGCCCTGTGAGTTCCAATTTTTCTTTATTCACTTTTAAACGAGTAATATAAGTGTCCTCTGGCAAACGATTAGTTATGTCCGATAAGATTGTCACCAAACTAGGGTTGTCATTTTTTTTGTTGTTTAAAAATTTACTGGAAACAATAACCGACTTTAATTCTTTTCTTAACAGTTTGGCTTTTTTGGCTTGTTTGCTTAATTCTGAATTCAGATTGGTTAATTGTTCAATTTTTTCTTGTTTGTTTGCCACCGACGTATACATCACAAAATACATCAAAATAAAAAATAAAAACAATAAACCTATATTTAGTTTAAGGTTGAAATAATTGCGTTCTTTGCGCTTTTCAGGCGGCAACAAATTTACACCCAATGCTTGAGGCTGTTGAGCCGAACCACTATTGACATCCAATGCATCCAGTTCTATGGATTTTTCTTCTGTTAAGGCTATTATATCTGCGACTTTTTGTTTTGGGATAACTGCCAAATCTAACACAACTTTATCTTCACTTGAGTTGTCTTTATCAATTTTATAACTTAATTGCACTTGTTCTGACTTGAACGGAACATATTTATCCAATTCAAAGCCGATGACCTCATCAAGGTTTTCCTTTGCTGCTTGTGGTAAAGCAATTTTACGCACCAAAGCTTCGTTATTTGGCAACAAATAAACAACATTAACACGTCTGCCTTCAGCATCGTTGATAATATGCTGAACCTCATGCCACCACATAACCTCTTCATCTTCGTTTTTCTCAATGACAAAATCACCCGATGTGTTTTGCCATATAACCACTTCATCTTGTTCTTGAGTCAGCAAAATATTTATTGCTTGAGGAAACAATTGTTGTTGGTATTTTTCAGGCACAAAAGACATCAGCTCTGTTTTCCACCAGCGCATAAATTGACCAACGGATGAAGTTTCATACCAGTTGTTAAAGTCATTTTGTAATTTATCTATTGTGCTCATTTACTATTTAATTTTAATCTATATGTGTTCATTATCACGCCACCGCATTATGCGAAATGGTCGCCCGTTGACCGTGCCGCCTAAGCGAATTGTGGCATCAAGTTCTGCCCAGTGGCCGTTACTGAGTGTGGCCTTTGCAATAATACTAAAAGCAACTCCTCCGCCACGTGCCGCACTGGTTTGTCCATTGGGCAATAGCGGCAAGGCATCGCCCTTTTCTGTTTGTTCGCGTTCTTCGATAAACTGCCTGGCATCTTCACGCTCAACGCCCTCTAATGCCATCAATGCTTGTTCACCTGCGTAGGCTAGGTTTATATTTCGACTGCCCGAATAAACTGTTATGGCATTTTCGAGTTGTCGATACATTTCATAAGTTACGCCCATCACTTGCTGCAATTCTGGCACCGTATCAAACAATGCGTCTTTGGCTCCATAAGCATAACCTTCTGCTTCGTAGTCCTCATCTTCTGCACCATCAAAGCCTTTGATGTTATCGTTGTCGCGCCAATCTATCACGCGTTGAGCCAAAGTCATGGCTTCGTCTTCGCTCATGCCCAATGAGGCAAACAGTCCCGTTAAAAGTTCCTCATTGGCTAAATTTATATCAATTTTGCCCGTTTCATCGGTAATTTTTATCTCTATTTTGGCTCCACCAAATTCCATTTCATAATTGCGTCCATCGGCTATCCAACGCGAATCTGGGTCTGGGTTTCTTAATTCATAAACCGCCCTATTCAAGCCTGCTTCTGCCAAATAACGTGCTTTTGTGGTGTCAAACACCATCTTGGCTTGCACGCCTTCAACACGAGCTGACAAGGCAAAACTAGAGGCGATAACCGTCAACAAGACTGTTACCCACAAAACCAAAATTATTGCAACACCAGATTGTTTTTTCATCTGACTTCATCCTGATTATTTCGATTACCCAATAACAGGTGTTCACTCACTCGTCTATTGGTTGCCGTCGCATCTAGCATCAATGCCACTTCCATTGTAGGAAAAGTCATTAATGATTTTTCTCCCATTTCCACTTCAAGTTGAACCATTAAGGGCGTGTTTTCACTTTCTTCCCAGTCGCTTTCCCAGTCTCCTGGCTCACCTTCTTCATCCAACTTCATAAAACTAAACTGAGCATCTTCGATGTTTTCCAACAAGACTACGGGTTCTTGATCTGAATCATCAAAAGAGTCCTCTTCTAAAGAATCATTGAGTAGCCAATGTGAAAATTGCAGGATTTTACCACCTTTTGCATTAACAATCTCAATTAATTGCACGTGTGGTCCACCTTTGCCTAAATAACCAGGCATGGGGGAAACGTACATAACGTGATTTTCGTCGCCTTCAAAAATAACAAAAACTCCATCCTCTTCTTTAAAAGCCATGGGCAATATTCGTGATATTTGCCTGCGAACCAACTCTTGCACAACTCGCACTTCATTGGTGGCATCAATGCGCTTAATTCCTTTTGATGCCATTTTACGGCTGGTATTTATGGCTCCATAAACCATGGTCATAATCAGTGCTAACATGGTCATCACCACGATAATTTCTATCAAAGTAAAACCTGATTGGCGTTTGTTATTTTTTATGCCGTGACGTTTCATTTACGCCTCTGATTAAAGTCTGGTGTTATTGCTCGCAAAGTTTTGAACTCTGTGTGGCGTTCTTTGCTTCCTCGCTGCGTGGTCACGACCAAAGTCACTTCCATTAATTCAACGGCTGAAAAATCCTGGTTGACATCGCCCTCATAGGGCACGTCATACGGCACAACATCCAATGTCCAACTGGTATTATCATCAAAGTCTCCATCACTGCTGCCTTCTTCAAGTTTTTCCAACAGTCCCAATTCATCCAATTTACTCTGTGCATACAAAGCAACCAGTGTATTATCAGAGGCTTTACGTGTGTTGCGAGCAGAGCCTGCAATAACCTCCATTGTTGTGGCAAAAATAACCGCCAACATGGTAAAAGCAATGAGTACTTCCAATAAAGTGAAGCCTTTTTGTTTATTGCCCATTTTCCTATGTGCATTCATATACTTGAGCCTTCTATCATAGAAATTTCACCCGTCAACCAATTAACATTTATTTTCCATATTTTGTTTTTATGGGTTAATTTCACCCAACCTCCTGTGGAACTTCCATCGGAGAAAAAGCGTATGGAACCCGTTGTCTCATCTGCCACCTCCGAGTCCGCTGTATAAACATTAATATCAATTTCATCAGGAATATGCACCACCTTTTTTCGCGGGGCTTGGTAGGTTTTATCCTTCACATTAAAGCTTATGGTTTTTTGTTCGTGTTTTACCACGGCTTGCCCTCGCGTGTAGCGCATAGCGGAGACCAGATTTTTACTTACCGCTCGGATTTTTGATTTACGTAGGCTATCAGTCATTCCCGATGCCACCATTCCTGCCAACACCGCTATCATCACCATAACAACAATCACTTCAATTAAAGTGAATCCACCCTGTTTGTTTGGGAAACGATTTAACATAAATAACTTAGGCGGTTATAAATCCCAACTATTAATGTCTTTATCAAATTTTGTGCCGCCAGGCGACTTGTCGTAACCATTAGAGACGATGCTAAATTCTTCATCGTGCTGGCCTGGACTCGAATATTGAAATGATTCAGACCATGCGTCTTTTAAGTCGCGTTTTTTTACATAAGGACCCATCCAGTTTCCATCACCATTTTCATTCAACAAATCATCTAAGCTTCTGGGGTAATAACCCATGTCTAAATTAAATTCTTCAACTTTATTCTTTAACTTACCAATTCTAATTTTTGTTTCTTGTATTTGTCCTTTTATCTTACTTTTACCAATTCCATTGGCTACCAAACCAATCAATGTTGCCATCATCACCATAACAACCAAAATTTCTATCAAACTAAAACCTGCTTGTGTTTTGCTTATTTTATTTCTGTATTTCATATTCTTACCTCTATCCTGCTATTTCATTCATTTTCAACATTGCCATCATAATGGCAAATATGATAAAAAAGATTAAAGCTGCCAATACCAATACCACCACTGGTACCAACAACGAAATCATGCGGTCAATTGAAGTTTTGACTTCAATATCGTATGTATCTGCTGTCTTTAACAGCATTTCATTTAATTTGCCCGTTTCCTCACCCACACTTATTAACTGTTGTGCTAAACGCGGAAACTCTTCTACTTTGTCCAATCCTGATGCCAAAGGTTCACCGTGTTTTACTTTTTCCGATGCTTCACCAACGATTTTGTTCAACAATGTATTGTTGATGACTTTTTTTGCAATAGTCAACCCTGATAACAAAGGCACACCGCTGTCCACTAAAGTTCCTAAAGTTCTTGTGAATCGAGCAATGTCTATTTTTGTTGTTAAATCGCCAATTAATGGGAATTTCAATAATTTCGTATCCCACTGCAAGCGAAAATCGGTTTCTTTAAGTTTTTGCTTAATTAAAACAATGACAACTACAAAAATCAAGATAATAACCCACCAAAAACTTTGCACAAAAGCCGCAATAGATAAAACCATTTGCGTAATAGCAGGTAAATCAATTCCTGCATCTTCGAACATGGGTTTAAAAGAGGGAACCACTTTACCCAACAAAACAAACATAGAAACTCCAGCCAACACAAATAAAATCGTTGGGTAAATCATTGCTGATACCACAGAGTCTTTGAGTTCTTTGGCGCGCGACATATAATCAGATAACCGCTCAAGAGTAATTTCTAAAGTCCCACCCATTTCTCCTGCACGCACCATATTGGTGTACATGTTTGAAAACACGTGTTGCTCTTCCAAAGCATCCGAGAGTGTTCCGCCACCACGAACCTTGTCCCGCACCTGCTCAACCATAATTCGCAAACGCTCTTCATCAATTAAATCAATCATAACACTTAAAGAACGCTCAAGTGGCATACCCGAGTTCAACAGTGTAGCGAGTTGATCCGTGAAATCACCCACTTGTTTTTGAGTAATGGTTTTGCGTGATGCCATTAAGTTTTCAAATGAAAAACCTGTCCCCATCTCTTTGGCTGTTACAGGTATGTTGCCAGCTGCTTGAATTTTACCAATCACTTCGTCTCGTGAGGTGGCTTCCATTTGCCCCTCAAGTTGTTCCCCTGCTGGCGTTAATGCTTTGTAGATAAACTGAGCCATCGTCTTTAATGCTCACCATCTTGAGAGACACGTAAAATCTCTTCGTAGCTGGTTTTACCTTCTAAGCATTTAAGTAACCCATCTTCATAGATAGTGGTCATGCCTTCTTTACAGGCTTGGGATTGAATTTCTCCAGCTGTCGCATGATTCATTATCAATCGGCGAATTGGGTCTGACATTTCTAAAAATTCCAATATTGACATCCGACCGCTGTACCCTGTGAGGTTGGTTTCACTAGGAACAGGTTTGTAAAAAGCGTACACCTCTTGCTGAATAAGCTTATCTAACCCCATACTTTTAACCATTTCGGCTGCTAAAATTTCTTTTTTCGCGGTTTCTTGATTTAATTTTCGCACCAAGCGTTGTGCCAATATCCCATTAACTGTAGAAGTTAACAAGTAATCTTCCACACCCATATCTAACAAACGAGTGATGCCGCCTGAGGCATCATTGGTGTGAATTGTTGACAACACCAAATGTCCTGTTAGAGCCGATTGTATGGCTATTTTTGCCGTTTCTAAATCACGCATCTCCCCTATCATGATGACATCGGGATCTTGACGAACAATGGCACGAAGTGCGGAGGTAAAGTCCAATCCAATAGAGGATTTTACTTGAATTTGGTTGATGCCCGTTAATTGGTATTCTACTGGGTCTTCTACCGTGATGATTTTACGTTCTTCGGTATTGAGTTGATCCAAGGCGGTGTACAACGTTGTGGTTTTACCCGATCCTGTTGGGCCCGTAACAAGCAGAATCCCATGGGGCAACTCCAACACTCTTTTGAACGGCTCAAGAATTCTGTCCGTGAATCCCAATTGATGGAAATCAAAAGCAATGTTTTCTCTATCCAAGATACGCATCACTACCGATTCGCCATAAGATGTTGGCACTGTTGATACACGCAAATCCAACTCTTTACCTTGTACCCGCAACATAATTCGCCCATCTTGTGGTAAACGACGCTCGGCGATATTGAGTTTTGCCATTATTTTAATCCGCGAAATTACGGCAGCAGTTGAACGCGCTGGCGGCGATTCAACTTCTTGCAAGACACCATCAATGCGATAACGCACTTTGAGTCTGTTCTCAAAAGGCTCAACATGAATGTCCGATGCCCTTGATTCGACCGCACGTTGCAAAATAATATTCACCAAGCGAATAACTGGTGCCTCTGATGCCAAATCACGCAAATGATCGACATCCTCTTCATCGCCTGTAGTTTCATCGGATAAGTTGTCCACAATCTGTCCCATGGCAGAACGTCCTCCACCGAAGAGTTTTTCTATGGCGTTTTCTACCTCCGATGGTAAGCCAATTTTTATTTGCAACTCTTTGCCTGATGCCATCTTGATGGATTTAGTAGTAAACTCGTCACTTGGATAAACCATCACCACACGGATTGTGTCAGCATCTTCTGCTATTGGAACAAAAAGATTTTCTCGCATAAAACGTTCGGGAAATTCTGTTTCGATTGCCACTGATTCTGGGTAATCCTTTTCAGCTATCATTTCGATATTCATCAATTCACTTAATGAAGTAGCAACATCTCGCTCGGACGCCAAACCTAATCTCACTAAAAGCGGCACAAGCGAGGTACTTAATGTTTCTGCGTACAAACGTTGCCCACGAGCCAAATCTTCAGCTTTAAGTTTACCATTTTCAATCATGTATTGACACAATTGCTGTTCGAATGTTTGTTCGCTTTGAACTTCTGGCTGTTGGTTTTGTTCTAGTGCTTGTGCTTGGCTCATTTATTTTCTTCTGTTTGTTTTTTATCAGACACTGCTTTTTGTTTAAAGTTTCGCGTTTGCTTTTTATCCAAACCAGTTATTTCTCCAATAAAGACGTTATTCATCACAATCCAATAAGCCACTGGAATGACCGCAGGGAAAATTAAATAAGACAACTGATACATTAGTGCCATAAAATTTGGCGATATGCCCGTGGCTAGTATGGCTTGTGAAGCATCGGGTCCTGCTGCTAATAATAAATGCTTTATCATTTCCCAAAATGAACCGAAAGTTTGAACCAAAACAACAACAAAATAACCCACTATAATTTGAAAGAATACTTTTGACCATTTAAGCCCTGGAACAGATAACACCAACCCCGAGATAACTGCCACTCCATAACCATACAACATGGGATTGACTGAAACATCCAGCACGGCTAATTTGTCTCCCTGACCGGTAAAAGTTTCCGATGGAAAAATCAAGGTTTCTATGCTTAACAAATAATGGTGTTGTGTTACCGCATTAAATAATTCAGGCTGCCACAAAGTTAAAATTAATTGCAATAAATACTTAACGGGAATAACCAACAAAGCTGATGCATAAAACCACACAAAGAAACTAATAGGCAAATAGAGCACAGCACTAATTAACATTTCTTTGATAACTGTCTTCGAATACTTTTCGTTATTTTCTATCGAATCACTCACTTAACAAATCTCCTCGCGTTATAAAACATTCTCATCCACGGTGAATTACCTTGCCATGACTTTGGGCACCATGACATTTGCTCCGCTCTAAACACCCGCTCTGGATGCGGCATCATTATTAACACATTTCCACTTTCATTACTAACCGCAGCTGTCGCATTATGAGAACCATTGGGATTAAAAGGGTAACTTTGAGTTCTGACACCCTTATTATCACAATAACTCGCCACTCTATTTGTCGTACAGCTCTCGTCTTTAAAAAATGCTCGACCTTCTCCGTGTGCTATAGCAACTGGAATACGTGCACCCTGCATATCTTCAAAAAAAACAGAAGGGCTTTCTTCAATTATAACAGAAGAAAATCTTGCCTCAAATTGTTGCGATGTGTTTTTTAAGAATAGTGGCCAGGATTGAGTCCCTGGAATAATCTCTTTTAAAGACGACAACATCTGGCAGCCATTACACACGCCCAAGGTGAACTTATTGTCATCGATAAAATATTCTGAAAATTGTGCTTTTATTTTCTCATTAAACAAAATGCTATTCGCCCAGCCCTTTCCAGCACCGAGAACATCTCCATAAGAAAACCCACCACAAGCTGCCATGCCCTGAAAATCATTAATATTAAATCTCCCCTCAAGCAAATCCTGCATATGTACATCGTAGGCATCAAATCCAGCTTTATAAAATGCCATTGCCATTTCTTTTTGACCATTGACACCTTGCTCTCTTAGGATGGCAACTTTGGGTCGGGATAAATTAAGATACGGTGCAATCACTGTTTCACTAAAATCAAAAGCTGCTTTTGGGTTAATACCTTTATCCTCTTTTGCTATCCAGTCAAACTCTTGTTTAGCTGTTTCTGGGTTGTCTCTTAAAGTGACCATTTGATGACTGGTAAGACTCCACTTTTGTTGCAAATCAACGAGTGATTCACTAAAAATATTTTTCATTCCATCTTTAATTTGCAACGTCTTTTGTGTTTGGCTTAATCCAATTTCAACGATGTCTTTTTTTAATTCTGTCTGCTTAATTTGTTTTATGAAGTCCGCTTCTTGTTGTTCTGAAATGGCGACCACTACACCAAGCTCTTCATTAAAAAGTTTATTAACAGGTGCTTGACTGCTAAAGTTTATATTTATTTTCGCTCCACAGTGGCTTGCCATGCACAACTCAAGAATCGTCACAAATAAACCTCCATCAGAAACATCGTGGTATGCTGCAATAAGTTCTTTTTCGATTAATGATTGCATCAATTGCCAGAATGACTTTACTTTTTCAATGCTCTCCACTTGTGGGCACTCATCGCCAATTTGACTGTAAACTTGTGCTAAGGATGAAGCCCCTAATCGTTTTTTACCCTGGGCCAAATCAATGTAATAAAACTTATGGGTTTGTTTAGCATCAAAATAAGGCGTTACACTTTTGCGGACGTCTTTAACATTAGCAAAAGCTGAGATTAATAATGAAACCGGTGAAGTGACTGTTTTCTGCCCATTATCCCACTGCGAGTTCATCGACAACGAATCTTTGCCCACAGGAATGCCAATACCTAATTGAGGGCACAACTCTTCTCCAATGGCTTTGACTGCATCAAAAAGAACTTCATCTTCTCGTCCTAGTCCTGATGCCGCCATCCAGTTAGCCGATAACTTTATTTTATCCAACGAACCAATAAAATTTCCAGCACAATTTAACAATGCTTCACAAACCGCCATTTGTGCCGAAGCTTTTCCATCAATTAATGCCAATGGTGCTTTTTCACCAATAGACATCACTTCTCCAGCATAAGAATGAAAATCTCTTAAAGTGACCCCGCAATCAGCGACAGGGATTTGCCAAGGTCCAACCATTTGATCCCTATGAACCAGCCCTGAGACAGTCCGATCGCCAATAGTAATTAAATATTTTTTACTTGCAACCGTCGGAAAGGCAAGTATTTTGTTTCTGGCATCTTCTATTTCAATAGAGCTGCTATCAAATTTACTCAGTTTTGGTTTAACTCTTTTGATGTTTTTTTCTGTTTTTGGGGTGTTTCCAAAAAGCAGGCTCATTGGAATATCCACTATTTTTTCACTGAAATAAACATCATTAACAGTCAGCTTTTGCTCTTTAGTGGCTTTACCAAGCACCGCTACTGGGCAACGCTCCCGCTCACACATGTCTGTAAATTGCTTTAATTTATCTGGCTTAATGGATATAACATAACGCTCTTGTGATTCGTTACACCACACTTCCATTGGTGTCATTGATGTTGTATCAATCTGTAATTCTCGCAATTCTAATACGCCTCCCAAACCCGCATCATCGAGTAATTCTGGCATCGCATTGGACAAACCTCCAGCACCTACATCATGAATTGAACGTATTGGGCTGTCATGACCCAATGTCCAACAAGAATCGATTACTTCTTGGCATCGCCGCTCCATCTCAGGATTGCCCCTTTGAACTGAAGCAAAATCCAAGTCTTCTTTTCTGCTGCCACTGGTCATTGATGAGGCTGCTCCTCCTCCCAAACCAATCAACATCGCAGGCCCTCCAAGAACAACCAAAACATCTTCTGCTTGCGTGTCTTGTTTGATTGCTAAATCGCGGTTGATGGTTCCCAATCCACCTGCCAACATGATGGGCTTATGGTATCCTCGCCAACCAAAGTCTTCGGTATTGATTTCCATTGATCGAAAATAGCCACAGATATTTGGACGCCCAAATTCATCATTAAATGCCGCTGCTCCAAGCGGTGCTTCAAGCATGATATCCAGTGCTGATGCGATTCTTTCTGGCTTACCGGGAGTGTCTTCTTCCCATGGATGTCTGTTGTTTGGAATTTTCAAGTGACTTACTGAATATCCTGTCAATCCCGCTTTAGGTCGGCTGCCTTGACCTGTCGCTGCCTCATCTCTAATTTCTCCACCTGAGCCAGTTGCTGCTCCTGGAAAAGGAGAGATAGCTGTTGGGTGATTGTGTGTTTCTACCTTGATGAGAATATCAGCATCTAAAGTTTCTTCTGTGTATTTATTGTCAGCACCCTTAATCCAACGAACGCTTTGTCCACCACTAAAAACGGCAGAATTATCTTTATAAGCAGAAATTGCTGGACTTGGCGTTTTGGCTTCTGTATTTCGAATCATTGAGAACAGTGACTTTGGTTGCTGTTGGTTGTCAATTTTCCAACTTGCATTAAATATTTTATGTCGGCAATGCTCAGAATTTGCCTGAGCAAACATCATCAATTCTGCTGCTGTTGGTTCTTTTTGTATCTCTGCATAACTTTTAAGCAGATAATCCTTTTCACTTTTAGACAGTGCCAGGCCTAATTCTTGGTTGATTTCATCTATTCTTTCTGGCGAGTTTAGTATTTTTATTTCATCATCTTTTTGCGGCTTTAGTTCTTCAAACAATACCGTTAAATCGCTAACGCTCTGATAAATATCCTCTATCATTCTGTCAAAAATATGTGTTTCTCTAACAGCACTAACAGTTACCTCTTTTTCAAACTCATAACAGCGTGATAACTCTATGCGTTTTATATCTTTAAGACCGCAATTATGCAGTATATCAGTTGCTTTGCTTGACCAAGGAGAAATAGTCCCCTGGCGTGGTGCAATAAATATTTCACAATTCCTTTTTGTAAAATCTCTTGCATTTAACAAACGCTTTAATTTACTTTTGCTTGAGTCTGAAACCACTGGGGCTGAGACTAAAAAGACATCGCTAATAGCAATAATTTTATTGGTATTGTTGATTTCTTTATTAAGCTTATTGAGTTGAAATTGACTCAGCTTTATAGCTGATTGTAAAACACAGATTTCACTATTCATTTTATTTAAAAGACGCTAACTAATTCAGGTGTGAATAATACCATTAATCCAATCAATGTGTATTACTATTAAGCTTTGTTTAAACTAAAAAAACCGGCAGATGCCGGTTTTATATATTAACCCTGTTAGATAATTCTTAGTTTGGCTTTTACTTTTTACTTTGCCATCATAATGTTCAATCTTTGCAACAACTTCTCAGGGGGCAAATACCCTGGCATTAATTTACCATTTTCTAAAACGATGGCGGGAGTTCCTGTTACATTAGCTGATTGGCCTGCTTTGTAGTGTGCTTCTACGGGGTTATCACAGGTTTTATTTTCCAGAGCTATACCAGATTTTGCATTAGTCATGGCTTCTTGCCTATTATCTGAACACCACACCGTAACCGCTTTATCGTAAGCAGGTGACTTTAATCCTGCTCTTGGGTAAAAAAGATAAGATATTCCTATGCCTAATTTATTGTATTCATCAATTTCATTGTGCAACTTGCGGCAATATCCACAATCAATATCCGTAAATACCATTATGTGGTGTTTCATTTCTTTTGGAAAGAAATCAATGCGCTGATCTTTGCCAAATTGTGCCATTAACTCTTTTCTAATGCCTGATTTTTTATTTTCTGTTAAGTCCTCACGACTGGTTGTATCAATCATATTTCCATTTAATAAATATTTTCCATCATCGGATATATAGTAGACCTCTCCCCCTCGACCTGAATTAATAACAATCTCTTTAATTCCTTTAATCGGGGTTTTCTCCATGGATGAAACGGATGCCGTTGGTGCTAAGTTTTTAATGCCATCTACAATCGCTTTAGAAGGCTCTTTAGCACTAATGGCTGTCACTGCTAACAGCAATGCTGTTGTTGTAATTGTTTTATACATACTTTAGATTCCAAATTTAATATTTTACTTTGACAAGAAACAATGAATTTTAGTTCCAATTATATTTATAAGCAAATATTTACCTGTAAAAACATACCAACTCACCCTCTTGGGTGGTGTTTTTGATGAATTTCTTTCAATTTTTCTTTTGCAACCAAAGTATATATCTGGGTTGTTGATACATTTGAATGCCCTAACAACATCTGTACAACCCTCAAGTCGGCTCCGTGATTAAGCAAGTGTGTCGCAAAAGAGTGACGTAACATGTGAGGCGATGGTAAGGGATATATTTCCGCCATTTGTGCGTATTTTTTAATGCTGTGCCAAAAGGTTTGGCGCGTCATGTTTTTACCGCGATTACTTAAAAAGACATAATTCGACTTCTTTGTCTTTAACAATAGTTTCCTAAATTGAGTCAAATAGGTAGATAAATAGTCAGTGGCGTATTCACCCATCGGAATTAAACGCTGTTTCTGCCCTTTGCCTGTTATGAGTAAGGTTCCTTGGTTCAGGTTGACTTCCATCAACTTGACATTAATTAATTCAGACACTCGCAATCCACACGAATACATCAACTCAATCATAGTTTTATCCCTAAAGCCAATTGCCGTTGTTAAATCTGGTGCATTTAATAATTTATTAATCTGAATTTCAGATAAGGGTTTTGGAACCGAAGTGCCTGTCTTTGGCATGACAATGGCACTAAAAGGGTTTTCCTGAATTAATTTGATTTTCAATAAATAAGAATACAGTTGTTTAAGTGATGAAATTTTACGAGATACACTTTTAGGGCTTAGTCTTTGCTTATTTAAAACGCTTAAATAATTGTTAACTAAATGATGTTCGACTTGAGCAAGAATAACTGAATTTTCTATAAAATTTAAAAACTGGTTAATATCTGAGGAATAACTTGCAATGGTATTATCTGACAAGCCTTTTTCAAGTTTTAGGAAATCAAAAAAAGCAGCAATGACAGCCTCATTACTGCTTTTTATTTTTTCAGTCACGCGATTGCTAATTAAGTTTCATCAACTATATCAGAAGCTTTTTCTTCTAACATTTTGCGTTGCTCCGCTTCTACTCTAGCTCGTCTTTGTTGACTTTCGATATGATCCAACCATTGCACTGCGTTATTTCGAGAACTCTTGTACTTGGCCGCTTTTTTTAAGGCATCAACAGCCTTGGACATTTTTCCCAACTCACTATTGGCCATTCCTAATAGCAACCATGCTTGACCAATTTTCCTCTCCTTTAACCCACCTTTTTCTAAAGCAGAGTTCAATGCATTTATTACATTTGGCCAGTCTTCTCTATCAAAATAAATATAAGCTCGTCTAAAATCAATTTGACCATCTTGTGCCGTTTTACTGGCTTCATCAAAAGCTTCTAGTGATTTATCCATTTCAGCAGCCGTATACCAAACTTCACCCAATGTTTTCCAATGTTTGTATTCGGATTTAATCACTCCATCTTTCAAACCTTGCTCTAATACTTTGCCAGCTTTATAAGGCACTCCCAAAAAAGCATACATTCTAAATAACCTCAACCTTTCCTTTTCATCTTTCATCATGCCATTTTTTTCTGCAACCACTAATGTTGCTAATGCCTTATCATCTTTTTTAAGATTAAAATAAACTCCTGATAATCTCTTCCAATAATCCTCCTTGTCTGGATTAATGGCAATAAGAGTCTCAAGGGTCTTAGCTGCCTGTTGAAATTGCGAAGTCTCCATGTATAAGGAGTAGAGTAAATAATTCCATGGCTCAGTAGGTTTATCAGATAAACTAATTGCTTTTTTAAGAATAGGAATAGCCTTATTATACTGTTTCAATTGAGCATAAGCATTGGCTTCGAGTGCAAAGACATAGTCTTTAATAGAGTCCGTTAGTTTGTAATACTTATGCAGCATGTCAAGGCCTTTTTGATAACTGCCGCTTCCTATTAACATTTGAGCCACTTGTACCATCATTGGGAAATGAGCTTGGTTGGGCAGTGCATCTGAATCTAAAGCTGCTTGGAAATATTTGGCAGCTTTATCATAATGACCTTCAGCCTGCTCAATATAACCAAGGTACTGATTCACATTCGCCTTCTCGAAAGCATTTAGCCTTCTTTGTAAGAGTGCATTTAATCCAGCTCTAGCTTCATCGTATTTTGAATCCGCCATCATTTCTTGCAACTTCGTGAATTTTTTAAAGGTCGACTCGTTCATTGCTTCTTTGTTGGATCTTTTACGCTCAGGGTTTCCTGTTTTAAATTCGCCTGCGATAGAGAATACAAAACTTAACAAACCAACCATCAGTACTAATATTTTTAATTTTTTTATCATTTGCATTAATCCTTAGCGAGTTTAAATTCAATTCTTTGAGTAGCAACTTGAGTCATCGCCACACCATCAACTACTTTGGGTTTGAATTTATATTTTAAGATAGCCCGCAAGGCTTCCCTGTCAAAAATTCTGACTGGTTTTGAGGCAATCACTTTTGGGCTCACAACAGTTCCTGCTTCAGTAATGGTAAACTCCATTTCGACCCACCCTTCAATTTTGGCAATCGCTGCCTTCCTAGGATAGTTTGGTGCAATTGTGACGATAGGGATAATACCGCCATCTTTTGTCATGTCAACTTGCCCGCCTCCTCCAATAAAAGGACCCGAACCACCAATTGCCAAGTCCAATGCAGGGACGTTTGGCGTAGGCATATTATTAGCAACCGTTTGATTCTGTTGAATATTCATCTTGGGAGGTGGAGGCGGTTCTTTGGGAGGTGGTGGTTTTTTTGGAATACGCCTCTGTTTTTGATTAATGTCTTCGTCTATTTTAACCGGAGAAAAGTCGATGGAGATGTTGTCATCGTCATTGGGCTTCTCGTGGTTTGATAAATTTACCAACCAATACATACCTATAAATAAAAAGAAGGTAATGATTCCAGCAGGTATAACTGATACACCTCCTCTTGTTATACTACTCATAAGAATTCCTCATTATTCAGCTTTTGTTGCTGCAATTGAAATTTTCTCAACCTTTGCGGCTTTAATTTGATCCATTACTGTCACTAAATCACCTGTTCGCGAACCTCGATCAGCAATAATCACAGCCGACCCTTCTGGATTTTCTGCATGCATTTTTTCAACAACCGCACGCACCGCTCGAATATCAATCTCACGTTTATTAATCCAAATCTTGCCAGTATCTTTAATAGCTACCAAGATATTACCTTTTTTCACCTGCTTGGCAGATGATGCTGATGGACGACTTATGGTCACACCTGTTTCTTTAACAAATGAAGTTGTTACGATAAAAAATATTAACATAATAAACACAACATCCAACATTGGTGTAATATTTATCTCTGCTTCATCTTCATGAAAATGTCTACGTCTCATTTCTAGACCTCTTATATAATTTTTTGTTTGTTGTAAGTGAAAATAAATTGTTTTCACTCTTATAAGGTTCAGCTTTTGCTAGTGTTGAACCATGGAATCTTCAAGTTTCTGAGTTTCAATCTGTGCTTTTTGTTTAAAGTAGGTTGTAAAAAAGATTCCTGATAAAGCAGCAATCATACCTGCCATGGTTGGCACCGTTGCTTTAGCAACACCTCCTGCCATTGCTCGAGCATTTGAAGTTCCTTCGGTTGCCATGATTTCAAACACACCTAACATTCCGTATACCGTACCAAATAACCCCAATAACGGGCTAATTGCAACTAACGAATCGAGAAAACCCAAGCCTGCTTTTAAGTCTATATTTGCCTCTGATATATACTGTTCTCTTATTCTTTTAGCGTACCAACTCGTGGTATCAACTCGGTTATCCCAATGTGAAAGTATGGCACTTCTTTTCTTTGGGAAAGCC
>JALSIL010000180.1 GCA_026990095.1 Lysobacterales bacterium | reverse complement strand
TGAAGGTAATAACCAGTTATTGGCGAGATTTTTAGCGAAAAGCTGGTGAATTTAATCATTTTTTACTCGTCACTATAGTTATGCAAAGGTCTCTAATAAACACAACAACAGGTCACAACCATGAATAAATACAAACTCATAATTATAGGCTCATTATTTTCATTAACTGCTTGTGCGGGATTTCTTGGCAGCAAGTCTGTTGATGATGGAACAAACGCACCCAACAAAGATTACGACACAGTCAATGGCAGCATAAAGGTTGGGCACAATGCAAATATTGGCGACTTATCCACTGTAAATGGCTCAGTGCAAGTTTCATCCGATAGCCAAGTAGGTGAAACAAGCACCGTCAATGGCAGTGTAACCTTTGCAGAAAATGTCAAAGCCGAATCCGCAGAAACTGTTAATGGTTCAATTAAATTGGGCGACAACTGCGACATTGAAGAAAATATCGAAACCGTAAACGGCTCAATCACAACAAATTCGGGTTGTATCATCCATGAAAATGTAGAAACCGTTAATGGCAGCATTAAAGTTTATCACTCCGAGATAAAAGGCGATATTGAAACGGTAAATGGAAACATCTATTTATTACAAGGCTCCACTGTGGATGACATCATCGTACATAAACCCAATAAAGGCTGGTTCAGTAATTCAAAAACCAAAATGCCCAAAATTGTTCTTGGTAAGAATAGCGAAATCAAAGGCGATTTAGAATTTGAACGTGAAGTTAAACTCTACGTTCATGACAGTGTTGAGATAGATGAAGACATAGAAAATGCAGATATTATCAACTACAGCGGAGAGGAAAAACCTTATTAGTCACAACAGGTCACATGGCAGAAATACTCAGGAAATATCCTCTGCCACTTATATGAAATATTCAGGCTAAATAACTAACTCGAATATTTCATATAATAAGCCAAAAACAAGACGTTTAACTGTAAATAACAACACCTTATCTCAATATTTTTACGGCTACACTTTGTACAAATGATTTTAAAGAAAAACGCTACTCAATGACCATCACCGTCAAAAAAAGCATAATGTTTGGCATTTATTCGAATCGCTTCAAAGGTATGACCGTCTTCATGTTCCCCGTACAACCTAAATGCTCCCAAACCTCCTAGAGACATATGGTAACTGGGTTTGTTTTCTATATCTCCCAATAAACCACGAGCATCCTTAAACTCACAACTTGGTCCAGAAATCAGATTATCTACTTCTTTCATACTGCATATAATTTGACCAATGATATGAGAGTTAGGGTAAGCATCAAAAGTTGTTAAACCGTAGATTACATCACTTTCAATTCCATCGTGATTTCCATCTCCATACCTTTTTCTTGTGATTACGACCGTTTGTGAGACAATTGAAAATGGCTCTACAGGTACAAATGGATCAGCTCCAAGACCTGTTGATTTAAAATGGTACACAAATGTCCATACCCCTTCTAGTTCAGGAAATTGGTATGACGTTTGCTCAGGAAAGTCAGCATTAGTCTCTATGCCAAAGATTATTGGCACTATGTTTTGTTCTTGACCATTATTGACACGAAATAGCGCATGATTTTTTTGAGTGAATTTGAGGTGTATTTGCCCTTGATAATCTGTGGTATTGGGTGCAGCGTAGGCTTGATTAAATGCATTGCCATTTTCAAATTGCAACAAATCGGCGTCTATAGTCCACATTATATTTGGCTCATCCGAAGGCACAAGATCCCCAACAAAGGTTAGCCAAATCTGCTTGCCCTGCTCATCATACCCATAGTAAGCTCCGAACAGTTTACCATTTTGAACATCCATTCCAATACCAGTTCCCGATTGTTCAGGATTATACCACATGCCATTAAATGGCTCGGTTCTTTTGGTAAAATTTTCACAATCAACACAGGGTGAAACAGGTCCTATTTGGGCTATTGCACTAAAACTCATTAAGGAAAAGAGTATAATTATATTTTTTAAATTTTTCATAGTTTTCTCATTTAAATTAAATATTTATAAACAACCATTGTATCTGCTTGCTGTTACTTGATTGCTATAAGCACTACAGCCACTGGTATTGCAAGCTTGGGCTCGTAAATACCACGTGCCAGAATTTACATTAACCATTGTGATTGTATTACCACCTGAATATAACAGTGTTGGGGAAGTGAAATTTGAACTGCTAGATTTATACAATTTGTATTCAGTTGCTCCATATTGTGCTGTCCAGTTTATTGTGTTCATACCAAAACAATATTCACTATATGATGAAATTGGATTTGGTGCACTGGGTGGCGGTACTGGATTTCCTCTCCATCCTGATACAATAGGCATTGTATTATTGAGAGACCTTTTCATATTCCTATTGCTAGCACCCAGTGCGATACCATTATAATTTAGGTTAGGGTTTGAAAAATAGCCTAATCTCTCACACGGTGAATATGGACCATTAAAAACGCAATCATCAGACCAATCTCCATATGACCCCATTATTGTTTGCCAGCTATCATTTGGATTTTGATTATTAAAATGAATCAAGCCTCTTGAATATGGATAGGCTCCAAAATAGCTGATAGGGTATGCATGAGCTCCGCCAAATATGTGCCCTATTTCGTGCAAAGCCGTTAAATCACCAAGAGCATAAGCATCAGCTACGACAGTAAATGGATCACTTGAGTCGTAAGGATTAGCGAGTCCTCCTACTCTACCATATATACCTGCGGATCCGAAACCACAATCTTGACCAGTATAAGTTGGGACTAATAGCACTGCAATATCAGCACCATAGATAATTAGTTCTTGATCTATGTTGACAAACTCAGCATTTGCGCCTATCATTTTGGGAAGTATATGGTGTTTACACTGCCCAATAAATGAAGAGGCTATATTTACAACCCCAGCTGATGAAATATAATTATTCGATGCCACTCCGCTTCTGGATAAAGCAGCATTCATTTCAGAGATGATAGTGCTTGCATAAATACTTGGCCAATACACACCTGTTGCCGAATAAAATAGCACTTTTACATGTCCAGAACCAGCATTAGATTTTTCTACAAAGTTTTTTACCTTTTGGGATTTAGCTACTAACACGTCATCGCCTGTATCCTTAATCATCAAGGCTTTTTCCAGTTGTGCCACAGTATGTTTAGCGGTTTCACTTTTTATCGGTTTGATAATATAAATGTATTTGTCATAATTGATTTTTGCCATAATGCCACCATCAGAAACCGATAAAGTGAAAAAATCGTTTGAATCTTCCACTCTATAACCAGTATAAGTCACTACGCCTTCAACCAAGTTTTGAACATTTTCTACATATAGCAAGACGGGCTTTTCAACACTGGGTAAACGCAAGGCTATTTCTTGTCCTGACATTTGGGTATTTTTGATGTTATAAAATTTTCCTTTATTGCCCTTAATGGTATTTAATGCATTGAGGTTAAAGTGAATATAACTGGTTGAAACCATCGCAGCATCTTGTCCTAGATTGGCCTGTCTTTGATGGAGTTGCGATAAAGGTTGAGGACTTAGATTGATAAAATCTGGTCGTTTATCAAGGGCTTGATAGTTTGCGGCATTAAGCATTGAAGCAAAGATTAGGCAAGCAAGTATATATATATATATATATGTATGTATGTATGTATGTATGTATTTTTCATTACAGTTCTCCTGTGTCAATTAAAAATGAATATTCCGTATCTTATTTTGTAGTGAGAAGTTTGGTCTT
>JALSIL010000179.1 GCA_026990095.1 Lysobacterales bacterium | reverse complement strand
TCAAGATTTTTTTAGCAACTTAGGATAGATTAGGATATGCTAATATTGTGGTGGGTAAACCCACCTTACGATAGACTCTTATCTGGTTTTTGCTTTTCGCTGTGCCGCTGTGCGAAAACTTCTTTTGTTGGATTGTCGGTTTCAACCGACGCTTATTTATAATTGTTTAATTGTTGAATTTAGAGTGGGATAAATCCCACTTACCAATTGTTTGCTATGAGGGATAGAATATCTACGGTTGGTTTTTGCTTTTCGCTGTGTCGCTGT
The DNA here is from genome assembly GCA_026990095.1 of Lysobacterales bacterium. Taxonomy (GTDB): domain Bacteria; phylum Pseudomonadota; class Gammaproteobacteria; order Xanthomonadales; family Marinicellaceae; genus NORP309. Next base: position 3,464 of record JALSIL010000179.1, on the reverse strand, counting down.
GAGATAATTTTTTTTATTGGGTTGTCGGTTTCAACCGACGCTGTGAGTTGGTCTTTTAAAAACAGTAGGATTTACATGAGTTTATGTTACAATTATATTTAATATATATTAACTTCACAATCCATGAAAAAACTTCTCTTTATTATTGCTCTATTTGTTCTTTCTTCTTGTGCCACAAAAAAGGCTTACGTTAATCAAAATTTTGGTGAGGGTAAATTGCAGATTGAACATGTCTTGTTATTGATTGATTATACTTCGCTTAAGGATGATATTGGCAAGGTGTTGGATTTTGATGAGGATTATAATATTAAACAACAAGACCGCATTTATGCCAGCCTGAGCCAGTTATTGCAAAACAAAGGCTACGGTATTTTACCTAAATCTTTTAAAACCAGTGGCTTATTATTTAATCCAGATTTAATTGTTGAGCATTATAAAAATAAAGAATTGCAACCAAATCTTATTTCACCGCCTTTTATTGTGCGTAGTATTGGCTTGAGTGATAATGATATCAATCAACTGACCAATCTTGTTTATTTACTTAATGGTACTGTGTCGCGTAAAGTGGTCGATAACATTCACAAATACCGCTTTGCCGCAGAAGAAGCGGCTCGTTTATTAGCAACGGTTGATATTCCTGAAAAAACAGCCGTTTTAATTATTACAGCCAACCGCCCTAAAGTTTCTGCCATGAAAAACATAGGCATTGGTTTATTGTCAGCAGCTGCAATGGCAAGTGCATCTGGGGGTGCATTTGTGGGTGTTTCTACCTTGCATGGAACTCCTTCAACTTTTGGTTATTTTGTTGATGCCACCAGCGGACAATTGCTGTGGACAAACTATGCTGGTTCAACTTCCTTTAAAAATACTAAAAGTTCATTTATTAAAGACATTCCAGATGCTTCTGTGTTTCAGTAACCGCAAGTGGGCTTTTGGGTCTTTTTTAATTTATTTTCAAAAAAATCCTTTTTTAGTGTGTTTGCTCTAGAAAGTAACCCTATTATGCACTACAACGAATAAACAAACACAATTATTAAAAGGTGAATAACATGAAAAACGATATTAAAAAAACAGTAAACAACTTATGGTTAGCAGGTCTTGGAGTTGCTTCTTTAGCACAAAAAGAGTCTTTAAAAGTTTATAATTCTTTAATCAAAGAAGGCAAAACTTTAGAAAAGAAATCTAATAAAGTTGTTAAAGACGTAACAAGTAAAGCAGAAAAAAGACTGAACAAAGTTCGTCAGATTGCTGACAAGCAAATCAATAAAGTTGAAAACTTATTTGAAACACGCATTGAGTCAGTACTTAAAAAACTAGACATCCCTACAGTTAAAGACATCAAAGGCTTAAGCTCAAAAGTTGATTCTTTAGTTAAAGAGATGAAAAAAGAAGTTAAAAAAGTAGCCTAAACACTTTTTAACCCTTTGGTTGCACTTATTTTCCTCTTTTTTTATAAGTGCAACCAAAACCATGTCCCCTATGTAACCATGGATTTGGTTGCATTACTAATAAAACCCTAAAATTTATTTTAGGGTTTTATTTTTTCTTGTTTAAAAAGCTGATTATTTTGTTCAGTCACGCTATAATTTTCGACCATGAAACTCAATGCATCCTTTATAATGCTTTTACCCATCACAGTGATGGCGGCAAATAAACCTTCCATGACTGCTATGTGGTTGGATTTAGTCTTTTTGATAGTTGTACTCATTTCATTAAAAGTTGCACAGTTTTCAAACCAAGCAAAATTAATTGTATTTATTACCTACGTATTAGCAGGAATTATAACCAAAACCATTTGGTTTCCAGTTTTGTTATGGATTGGATTGTTTATTTATTTCAACAAAAGCTCCGATGATTCAACTTTTTAAAACTTCGTGATTAAGTTCTTATTCAAAGCCATCATCAAACATCAATTCACTGTACTCAATCACCTGATAACTTAAAGCCGATAAAGCTTCGGCTTCAACTTCTGTGTTTTCGACTCCACCAGGAAAACTTGGAAAACCACCAAATTGATTTTGCATGGATTCTAGCCAGTTTTGACCTAAATTTATGGCAGGCAAGTAATCAACAGGCATGCGTTGATTAACCTTAATTAAAGCCATAATGGCATAAGCTGTGGTTTGTACGTCTTTATCATTTTCGGCTGGCGTGGCTAAATTTGAATGCCAATACCACGAACCATCGGCATTTTGTTTGCTCACGAGAAAATCAGCCAGCTGTTGAATAGAAGTCAAACCGTTAATAGTGTGTAAGGGTGCGTTAATTGCAGGAAAGTTTTGACGATTAATAACAGATAATCCCCATAAACCACCAGCCACACCAATTAAATCGCTGTAAACAGTATCGGGACTGGTGTCATTCATGACATTAAAACCATCCAAGATTGCTTGCACGTAGAGTTCTGCTTGAGGATAACGACCATGTTTTATCGCCATCATGGGTAACGATTTAAATTCCCAAGGCAATAAGTTTATCCAAGTTCCTTGCCGATAAGCAACCACACTATCTATCCATGTAGTGGTATTTAAATCATTTGGTCCATAAGTGTTATTATCTAATTCGCTAAAAAAATCAGTTTCAACAAAACTTGTGTAAGTCGTATCTGCTGAAGCTTGGCTGAGATTCCACATAAACAGAGGTGTTTCTGTTGAAAATCGCGACTCACCATTACTATACTGTGACAACAAATCAAAGTTTCCACCATTAACCATAATGCCTAAATAAGCAGAATTACCCGTTTGTTGCCACGCACCGTGAATCCCATTAAGGATTGGCGAAGTTATATTATGATAAGTCGTTGTGCAATCATTATGCGGCCAACCAAATCCACCATCAGGACATTGTTGAGAAGCAATATGAATAGCTGCCGCATGAATAACATTGATATCTGGAGCTTGTGGATTCCAAGCGATGACTTCATCGGTATCAACCTGATAAACCATACCACCATTTGTAGTGACTATTGGATGTATTCTATAATTAATTGCTGACACTGGCATTATTGTCAGTGCACCCACTAACATTAAGAACTGTTTTATCATTATTATTCCCCTAATAATTATAATTGAATTTTAATTTTAGCACAAAATGGCATTAAACTGCACCTTTGCATCACTTTTAACCCTGTGGAATAATATTTGCCAATAGTGAAAGTTGTTAATTCACTTCTTGAATAATTCTGTTTTTATATCTTTAAACGCTTTGAATTCTAATGCATTACCACTTGGGTCATAAAAAAACATGGTGGCTTGCTCGCCAATTTTTCCTTCAAAACGGATATAAGGTTTTACAACAAATTCAACCTTAGCCGCGATTAATTTATCACGCAGTGCTCGCCATTGAGGCATTTCAAGCACCACACCAAAGTGAGGAATAGGCACGTGCTTGCCGTCAACTGGGTTTTTACAAGAAGCATCATGTGCTTTACCTGCGGTATGACAAACCAGTTGGTGACCAAAAAA
>JALSIL010000178.1 GCA_026990095.1 Lysobacterales bacterium | reverse complement strand
ATGGCAGCAGAGGTTATATCCACTTATTAATCCGCTTTCTTACTAAATATCCATAAGTCTTTAAAAGAAAAAACGTTAGTTTTCAAGTCCAGTTCTTCTCCTTGTAAATAACTGTGATTGGGGTAGTTTTCTTGTAAAACCAACTTACTTGTTTGTGCCAATTCATCCTCGCCGAGCTCCTTATAAGCAGTTGCCATTACCGCTAAGGCATCGGCAACATAGCTTGTTTTCTGAAAGGACTCAACTACATATTTACTGCGGTTTATGGCGGCAACATAAGCTTTTCGACGAAGATAGTATTTTGCTACTTGCACTTCAAATGCCGCCAACTTATTGCGTAAATATACCATTCTCTTTTCTGCATCTGCTGCATACTCGCTGTTTGGAAACTTTTCAACAAATGTTTTAAAAGCAACAAAGGCCTGTTTAGCGTTTTCTTGATTTCGATCTATTGTAGGGTCGGGCTTAACTCTTTGCATTAAACCTCTTTCACTTTCAAAATAGATTAAACCTTTGAGGTAATAAGCATAATCCAAGTGTTCATGGGCAGGATAATTTTTGATAAAACGCTCAAGAGTTGACAAAGCTAATTCGGTTTCGTAGTTTCTATAATAGCAATAAGCCAACTCAATTGAACCTTGCTCTGCATAACGACCAAAAGGGTATTGGTTTCTTAAATTTTTATAATTTAAAATAGCGGTATCCCAAATGCCGAGTTCCATGTACCTTTTAGACTTATTATATAGAGTTTCGGCACTAAATCGCGTCACTTCAACTGACGGCTTCTTTTTATCTTTCTTACAAGCTGTAATACTAAAGATTAAAGCCAAAACAATAAATAAAGTAACTATTTTTCTCATTTAATTTTATCCACATTCAATATAATCGACATAATACTGTAAAATACAGCGATGAACCAACAAAACAACCAAATTATTGCACAAAACACCCGTGCCAATCCTGAAGATGCTGGATTAAGAATCGACCAGTATTTAACTAAAAAGTTCCCTGAGTACTCAAGAGGAGCAATTCAGAAATGGATTACAAAAGGCGAAGTGTTAATTAATTCGAATGCCTGTAAACCTAAACAAAAACTTAAAGGCTATGAATCCATAGAAATAAATGCCACAATTCAAGCCGCTATTGAAGATAAACCGCAAAAAATTGATTTAAATATTCACTTTGAAGATGAAGATATTATTGTCATTAACAAACGTCCAGGAATGCTGGTACATCCTGGTGCAGGTAATCCAGATGGCACAATTCTCAATGGATTGCTAGCACATAATGAAACCCAAAAACTTCTGCCCAGAGCCGGAATTGTCCACCGACTAGATAAGATGACGAGCGGCTTAATGGTTGTTGCAAAAACCAGCAATGCCTACAACTCTTTAGTTGATCAGTTAAAAAGACACACCGTTACACGGCAATATTTCGCCATTGTTAAAGGAGCCCTAACAAACAATAACCGCATAGACATGCCCATTGGAAGGCATAAGTCTAATCGCACCAAAATGGCTGTTTCCGTTAATGGCAAGAGGGCTGTTACCAATTTTGAAGTCATCAAAAACTATAAACACTACACCACAATCAAAGTAAATTTAGAAACAGGACGAACTCATCAAATACGCGTTCACATGCACTATGTCGGCTACCAACTTTTGGGAGACCCTGTTTATGGCAACCCTTTACGCGTTGAACCCAGCTTAGAGGCAGGACTAAAAGATGTCATAAGAGAATTTCCTCGACAAGCTTTACATGCTAAGGTCTTGGCTTTTATACACCCTCGAACAAATAAATTAGTCACTTATAAAAGTAAATTATCGCCAGATATTCTGGATTTACTAGAAGAGTTGAACAATTTTGATGAAATTGGTGGAGATGATGATGGAGACTGGGATGTATATTACCCAGATAATTAAAGTGATTTTCTAACGTATAAACCAGAGGCAATAAGCAATAAGAAAAGAACGCTAAGCATAAACCAATTACTTGCTGGTACCGCTTGAGCTGTCGCCATAATAACCAAAGTCATCGAATTGTTGCTCAAATCACCGTCATTATCAGAAGTAATATTTACACTGGCGTTTATATCATTCAAATTCAACACTTCAGCGGTCGTGGTGCAAATAAAGCTAGAGTTGGCAGCAACATCACCAAGGGCAATCGACTGTGCTGCAGTTGCATCTGTTGTTGAAAAGCCATTATCGCAACTTATATCTATAAACTGCAAGCTCTCAGAAAGAGAGTTTTCAACCAAAACATTAATTGCTGTATTGGCACTATTATTGCTTCCAGTCAATTCGAAAGCTAAATAATCTCCAACAAAAGTACCATTATTTTTATCTGAGCTATATTCAACAGAAATATCAGCTTCAGCAACAGTCGCAACAAATGGGCAGTTGGGCGTTGTTTCTAAGTCAACTCCCCAAACTTTAAGCTTACCTCCAGTAAAACGCGCATCAATTCCATTAGGTATATCGTCAGTCACTTCGTAAAATTGCAAAAAGAACTGATTGTCGCCTAAAGATTCTACATCAGGATTGCCTGTGTCTGAAATATCCAACAAACTGTTTGTACTAAAAGAATACGAGCCTGAATTATTATTGCCTGCTCCAACGGCAAACTCTATTCCATTACTGCCTTGCGAAGAATCACTGAAATAGATAATGGCCTCTGAGAAATAACTTATACCAACTGTTTCAATAACAACATTTGATGTTTCAAACCCAGTAATAAACGAGCCATTAATGCAGTTTAAAACCATGTTGTTTGCTTGATCTTTTGTATCCCAAGACTCACCTTGAGTTAAAGAAAAGTCCAATTCTACAAAAGAATTGGAAGGGTGATCTACAATACTTGTTGTCTGACTTAAGTTGTTTGAAGAGATAAACTCTACCGGTCCTAAACTTTGTTTTTGCGCACAAACTGACCCAACCGCACTAAAGATAAGTGCTGATAGTATTAATTTCTTCGTTTTCAAAAGCTTAAAAGACAAGTCTCTACCCAAACATTAAAGTTACAATTACAGACATTATAGTAAAACAATGGAAAAATAGGTAGTTATAAATCCGAAAAAAGCACTATAATTAAATTTATGATAATTAAACCCGACATTTTTACCAATAAATCTATTGGTTCGCAACAATCCACCCGTTTAGGTGGGGTGAGTCAAAAGCCTTATGATTTCTTGAATTTGGGTGTTTTTGGCAATGACAAACAAGCCAATGAAAACATTAAATTATTAACAGGTTTGCCACATGCTCCAGTTTTTATGCAGCAAGTTCACTCCAATAAAGTTGTCGAATACTCTCACGTTCCAAAAGGGCATGGACAAATTACTGCTGATGCATGCTTTACACGTAAAAAAAATATTGTGTGCTGCGTATTAACAGCGGACTGTCTTCCCGTGCTAATAGCAGATAGGCAAGCCAGTGTTGTTGCTGCTGTTCATTGTGGTTGGAGAAGCTTGTTTGCAAACATTCTCGAACAAACAATAACGCAATTAAATTGCGAAAATAACGAATTACAATGTTGGCTTGGACCCTGTATTTCCTATAAACCCTACCGAGTTGATGCTGAGTTTAGACACAAATTTGTTGCTAAAAATAAAGACCTTGTCCATTGCTTTTATTTGGACAAAAAGAAAAAATGGCACGCTGATTTAAAAAAAATTGCCGTTACCCAACTCAAATCACTTGGCATTACGCAAATAACTCAGTCCCCTTACTGCAC
>JALSIL010000177.1 GCA_026990095.1 Lysobacterales bacterium | reverse complement strand
AAAAGAGTCTGGGATTCGTGCTCTATTAAATTTAGGACACACATTTGCTCATGCCATTGAAACCTATACCCACTATAAAGAATACACACATGGCGAAGCGGTTGCTATTGGTATGGTAATGGCTGCGCAACTTTCTGTTAACCTAGGCATAGCAAATGACAATCTACGAAAAGAACTCGAAAAGCACTTGCAAGATTTCAACTTATTAACTAAGCTACCTAAAACAATTAATGCCACTGCACTAGTTGAACTGATGCGACTGGATAAAAAATTAGTTAATAACGTTCATCGCCTCATTTTATTAAAATCCATTGGTAACGCCTTTATTCAAACTAACGTATGCGAAAAAGATATATTACAAGCCATATTAAGCACTCAGCATTAATTTTATGCCTGTGCTCTTTCACCTTACCGGCAAAGAACAACAAAAAAGAGACTAATATTGTTTGCTATGCCGCTCAAAGTAAGTGGATTTGTGCTCCCGAAGATAAAAAAGAACTCGCTAATAAAGAATCAAAAAAACTCAATAAAGAAAACTCATCCAATCAACTGGCTTCAAATGTTGTTATAAAACAATTAAAAGTTCCACAGTTTATTGCACCCAAAGTCCATAACACTACAAAAACAACCGCTCGTGTTCTGACGAAAAAGAGCCAAAACAATAACCCTTATGAAAACTCATGGTCTTATCAACTCATTGGCGTAAGTACGCCACAAAGCGCGCTAAATTTTGTCAGTAAAAATGGCTTAAAGAAAAATGAAATTTTAATCGTTAAGTCCAAACACAACAATATGGATTGGTGGATTGTGCTTTATGGACTATATAAAGACAAACAAACAGGGCTTAACGATAAGCCTAATATTCCGTCATCAATTAAAAAATATTGGCTTAGATCACTGAATAATCTCATCGTTAACGGTTATATTGACGATTTCTAAACAAATTCCTAACGGAATCTTAATATTCATTACTATAAAATGGGTTGTAAATAATATTACGGCGAGAATAAAAATGACTAAAGTAATAATTTATGGAAGCTTTTTGTGTCCTTATTGTTTTATTGCCAAGCGAACCCTTAAAAGACTTGGTGTTAGCTATAAAGAAATACGCATTAATAAAAGTTCTTCGCTAATGCGAGAAATGATTAACAAGTCAGGGCGTTTCACCGCCCCGCAATTTTTTATAGACGATGAATACATTGGAGGATACGGAGATTTGGTTGCCCAAGCTAAATCAGGTGAATTAGTCAATAGTCTTGTTGTTGAATAAAAACTTTTGTTAAGAGTTTAGGTTTGTTATTTTATTTGGCCATGCATTGATAATGGCATTTACCATTGTCGCTAAAGGTATAGCAAAAAATACGCCCCAAAAACCCCAAATCGCTCCAAAAAACAACACCGCAACAATAATGGCAACAGGGTGTAAATTATTGACCTCTGAAAACAACCACGGTACAAGCACATTGCCATCCAATAATTGAATCACGCCGTAACTCATTATTAACCAAGCAAAATCACTCGTCCACCCAAATTGAAAAAAGGAAACCAAGGCAATAGGAATCGTTACCAGTGCTGCTCCTATATAGGGAATCAATACAGAAAACCCCGTTAAGGTCGCTAATAAAATAGAATACTGTAAATCCATTATAATAAACAAGATATAAGTAACCAATCCAACAATAAATATTTCTATGACTTTACCTCGAACATAGTTTCCGATTTGTTCATCAACTTCTCCCCAAATAGAGAAAGTTAATTTAGAATCTCTAGGAATAAAGCGGTTAAACCAGCCAAGAATGACTTCTTTATCTTTTAACATAAAGAAAACCAGAATTGGCATCAACACGATAAAGATACCAATTGAAATAACACTAAAAAAAGAGGACACTGTCTTTGATAAAACGTCCTGCCCAAGTTGGGTGAGTTCGGTTGTTATGGTTGCTGTTAAGGAAGCGGCTTGCTCACTTGATATGACTGTTGGGTAGTTTTCTGGCAACTTTCTGACAAACTCAAGTCCTGTAGCTAAGTAGGTTGGTAGCTGTTGAACAAGTTGAGATATTTGAGTAGTTAAAACAGGCAGAACCCAAAACATCATGAACAATAACAAAGCAACAAACAGTAAGAACACCAAGGTAACGGCTAAGATACGCGGTATTTTAAATTTTTCCAGTTTAACAATGACGCTTTCAAGCAAATAAGCTAAGACAATACTGGTAAAAAAAGGTGACAGTGGTTTACCAAAAAATATGACTACCGCAAATACGATAATCAACAGACTGACCAGTATGACGACTTGTGGATTACTAAAGTTCCTTTTGAACCAGCTAGCTAGTACATTCATTATAAGTAACTAGAAGCTAAAGCTCCAAGATGCCACGCCTTCTAAGTGACGTGTTAGTTGCGTGCTGGTGAATCGTCCAAACTCAGTGCCGCCAATTAGAATAGGTTTATTCGCATAACTAGCAAAAAAATTAAATTCACCTAATGATACAATTTTTGAAAAGCCCAGTCGGTAGCTGTATGCTGCAGTATCATTTTTTAATATATTATTATAAACTTCTGTTGTTGCAGGGGCTTGTTGTCTTGAAACGACGGCTGCCTTCCATGACATTGTGCGAGTCAACTGTTGCTCAACACCCACAGAATATACGGTTAAATCTTTCAATTCAAATATTGATCTTATTGGGCTATTATAAGCGCGCAAGAAAGATGGAGAGTAACCAGCGTGAACTATCGTATTACTATTCGAATAATCAATGTTTTCAGATGATAAATTCAACTTATAACCCTGTGCAAAGGGGACACTTAATAATAAACTGTATTGTCGAGGTATATCAAAATCACCTGGCTCAGAATAACTGCTGCCAAATGAATCAAATTCATTCATTTCAATTCGACTGCGGTAATCAAACGTTAAGCTGACTTCTGCTGGCAATTGTTGAGTAAAATTTAACTGGTAACCAGTCCCTCGATTGGTATTGATAAGGGCTTTATCACTATAAGGCTGAAATGTTGAAGAACTTGAAAAAGTCATATTGCCAAAAGTATCGTCTAAAAAACGTTGTTGTACAAGAACGGCTCCAATTCCAAAGGAACTTTTGCCATTTGAAATAACATAGCTCGGGGTATAAAATTCTTGGCTAACTAGCTTTGAAAAACTTTTTTCTTTTTTATCTGTAACAAAGGAAGAAACATCATTGAACATTTGACTAACAGAAAATGGTGTTCTTGTTTGGTTTTCTGTAGCAAAGGAGAAATACAAGCTTTTACTGCCAATGTCTTCAAGGCTAAAATTGTCCGCGAAAACAGGGACTATAAAACGTTTTGTTGTTACTAAATACTTAGAATAAAACATTGAGTTGGCAGAATTAGCACTTGAACTTAAGTCATCTAAGTTTGAGTAAAAAGCTGGGTTAATTTTATCAGCTATTTGGCTTTTCCATTGACCCAAAAACATTGAACTGTTTTTACTGTAACTAATACCAAGAGTTTGCGTATCCATCGCAAATGGCGAAAGCATATTGGCACACGCAATTTGACCACTCAGTAAGGATGTGGTTAACACGAGTTTTTGTAAAATTTTTGTCTTATTATTCAATTTAGTTAAAATCACACAAATACATGGTCTACATATTCACAAAAACCATTGATTTTGTCAACAAACAAAAGGTTCTGGTGAGTCATTTATTGCTTTGTGGTTTAATTACAACAATCAACCAGGTAAAAAGTATCAATCAATGGCTTTAAATCCTATATCAGTT
>JALSIL010000176.1 GCA_026990095.1 Lysobacterales bacterium | reverse complement strand
CTTTGGTAATTTTTTTATTTGGCGTGCAGGCAACCAATAAGAGTATTAAAAAGAGTATTAAAAAAAGACTTATAATTTTATTCATGAGTTTGTTCTCCTTTAAATTGAGTAATTTTAACTAATGCACCAAACCACGGATTATCAAAGTAGTGTAACTCACCAGATTTGACTTGTTTTCGTTCAGTCAATGAAAAAATTATATTTTTGGTATCACCAACAACAACGTCATCAGCTGTATTAGTTGTGCGAAACAAATTGATTTGGTTAGTAAAATGCATGTATCTGCCCTTTGATAGAGCAACTTGACCTTGTAGAGTTCCATCAGGATAGGTCTCATTTTCTGTAATTATGTTGTCTACAATTCTATTAACAGCTTTGATATTAACAAACTCAGGTGATTCAAATAAAGTTTCTGGTTGTCGCCACGCACGATGCAAAAGAGGTGTGGTACTTGGGTTTGTTAGTAACTTTTCCCATAGGTTATTTAATTGAAATTGTGAGGCATCATGCTCAAACCAAGCCAATGCCAAAACTCCCTCATCCTTTGCTTCAATGTCAATGGTGTATTGGTTCTCATTCTCTTGAGCATCTGCTTTCTTGACCAGTGGCAAATCCTCATCATTAAAATCCAACTGATAGGCTAAGCTGGTGTCAAAAATGGGTTTATTAACGTAAGTTTGAACATTGGGTAAAGCCGTATTATATGCAAAAACAATAATTTCAACATCGTAAACATTTTGTGTGCTTAGTTGAATGTATTCGGGAGATTTTAGATTTTGAGCCATGGCATTAAAAGAAAATAATGCCAACAAGAGCCATTTTGTCATGCGATTCATTTAAATGATTAATCTATTAAAAACAGCAGTATAACATTGAGTAAAGTAGTTTAACAATTTTATTAAACCCAAATCCCGATATAGAAACTCGAATTATAGTGCAATCAGTTGGTGCGTATAGTAGTTCTAAAAAATACGTCGTCACCTGGTTGGTTATAAGTTGTTTTTTAAAACTATCTGCTAACTTGATTTCATATAGAGACATACTTTTGTTGAAATTCACTGATTTTCAATCAGCTGTCCTATTTTGTTACTTAATTTCGTATTGACTAGTAAGGTGTCTATATAAATGTTGAATAGACACAAAATTAAATTAAATTAAGTGACAGTGGTCACAAAAAATATAAAAATACATTTTTTATGTGGGATTAATTCAGGTAAATGGTTATTGTAGTGCCTTACCGAGAAAGGAATCGTAGCGAGGGAAAGTCTGATTTGAAACAAAATAATTCATTATTTAAGGAGAATAGCTTGCTATTTGACGAGAATAATGGGGGATTTTGGTCAAATTCAGCTTTTCCGCAGTAGATTACTTCTTTCTCGGTCAGGCACTATTGTAAGTGAAACGTTAAAAGTCAGGGTAAATAGTGTTCAATTGGCTCTTACAATAAAAATAACACAGTATTTGTAGGAAATTTGCCATAGTCACGCCACATAAGGTCAGTGTATAATGAGTACCAATTTACTATTGATGGGGAATATCGATGAAAAAAATTATAATATACAAAGCTTTAAACGTACTATTATTCTTATGCATATCATTCAATGTAATGGCGCAAACAGATTTAGTTTTTACTAGTGCAGTTCCTTCGGCAACTAATGTGTCTCCTTCTCAGCAGTTTTCGATTACTTATACACTAACAAATGCAGCTACTTCAATCTTTGTATTTAGTGATGGAATTACTCTTGATGTGGCTTATAATCCAAACATGGCAACGACAAATTTTAATTACATGTCGTTTTCTTCTGCAGATCCTGCTTGGCAGGCTTGTACAGAAATCCCTGTTACTATTCCTACAGTTCCTCTAACCTTTGGCGTAAGCTGTAATTATCAGGGAATTTTATTAATTGGAGCATCAACTACAATTACCATTAATTATCAAGTTGCTAACTCAACTGTTGCTAACAGTTATAATTTTGAAGCTCTTGCCACAGATGTCGGTTTTGTTGAGACCGACTTAAGCAATAACCGAGCGACAAATGTAATAACAGTTGTTGCTGGAGGTAATCCTGATTACCAACTTCAAGTTTTATCTCCCAATCCTCTTGCAATTAATCCTGCTCCTGGTGTTGATCCAATTAGTTTTCAATTGGATTTGTTGGGAGCAAACGGCAGTTCAAGTTTTGAGATTGTAGACATTATTGTTCCACCTGGTTTTACTTTAGGGAATGTTGCAATGGCAAATGTAGCTGGATTTACTGGTAATGCCACTTGGTCTTGTGTTGTTAATACGGCTCCAAACTGGCAATGTTTTAACACCATTACAACTGGCGGTATGAATCTGGGAGATAGTGCGAAAATTTCGGCAGATATTATAACTCGTCCATCTGTTGCTGGAGGCCCCCACCCATTTGACGTTTCTATTTTTAACCCTTCAACCGGCTCAGTCAATACTGCAACTTTAAATGTCAATATCAACAATCCATCTCCTAGCGGCAATCTGATTATCGACAACAGTAGTTCGAACCCAAATCCAACGCCAATTTCCGAAGTTTTCCATCATGCAGTGACACTTCCGAAACCAATCCACTACCGAGTTACCAATATTGGTGGTTTAATTAATAAGCCCGTAGGTAATCTAACACCAACAGTCGAGTTAAGTATTGCTTTTAATCCAGGATTTAGTGTGACTATGCCTAACCCTCCCAGTGGCATAGGGGCTTGGAGTTGTTCTCCAACCACATCTTCTCCAATAAGCTGTGTTCTTACAGATAATACTTATGCTGCAAATGCTTTCACGGACTTTGTCTTTGATGTGTCGCCATTAAATACAACTCCTGCTGGAACGTATAATACACCTGGTCTTGATGCAACCTTAACAGGTTTTGGCATTGCTCCAGTCACTTTTTCAACAAGTTTAATTGTTATTAACCCAGATATTTCCATCAGCAAAACCCTGACCCTTGTTAACGGCTCTTCTGCTCCCGTGGGCAGTTCTGTCAATGTGCAAAATGGAGACATCGTTACTTATAAGATTTTAGCGGTCAATAATACACCGAATTCTTCTGCTGCAAATAATATTACTTTTACCGATACTCTTCCTGCTGGTTTGATTAACCCGACAATAGTCTCAGGTTTGGGTAATTTTATTGGGAACTGCAGTTTCACGGGCACAACTTTAAGTTGCAATAATTCTGCTACAGGGTTGTTGCCTCATGATTCCACAGGAACGGCTCAAGATGGAGTGGAGTTTACAGCTGAAGTTGCGGGAAATACCGGAGACAGTATTCTTAATCAAGTGCAGTTATCATCCGTTCAATTTGATTCGACTGCAAATTCACTTGTTCCTGCCGATAAAACATTAAGCATTATTGCTCCCACTGTTTTAGGTGTTTCCATTACAAAAACTGCTTCTAGCCCAACCTATACGGTAGGAGACAATGTGGTTTATACTATTTTGGTTGAAAATACGACGGCTACTTTATCTGTCTTAGATATGGAAATTAACGATGTATTACCCATCGCCAATTTAGATGCTACCACTGTTAATGTCAATGCAACAACGCTAGTGGGTTCAAGTACTTATTCGTGTGCGTTTGATGGGGTTGACACTGTTTCGTGTGCAAATGCATCCACTTCACCGTTTGTCGTTGGTGATAAACTGGAAGTTGTTATCTCAGTTGACGCCTCAACTGCAGGAACTAATATTTCTAATATTGCCACTGCAACAAGTTCACTGTTAGGCTCATTAGGCAGTTCATTACCTGCGGTTA
>JALSIL010000175.1 GCA_026990095.1 Lysobacterales bacterium | reverse complement strand
AATCAAACATGGCCGGTGTCCCTTCTTTTGCCTCACCGATCAAATCGTCACGCACAATAACAATGGTAAGACCGGCAGGGCCAATATTTTTCTGTGCGCCCGCGTAAATAACCGCAAATTTAGACACATCAATTTGTCGCGACAAAATAGTTGATGACATATCGGCAACCAGTGGCACATCCCCCGTATCCGGCACGTAAGGAAATTCCACGCCTTCGATAGTTTCATTGGGTGTGTAATGCACATAGGCCGCATCAGGATTCAATGTCACACCGCCCTCTTCCGGTACCGTGGTAAATTTTCCATCAACCTCAGTATCAGCAACAACATTGACATCACAATAACGCTTGGCCTCGGCAATAGCCTTTTTCGACCAGGAGCCTGTGCGATAATAATCCGCCGATGTTTTGCCACGCAGCAGATTCAACGGCACCATCGCAAACTGGCTGGATGCACCGCCTTGCAAAAACAACACCTTGTAATTATCCGGAATGGCCATCACCTCGCGCAAGTCGGCCTCGGCCTGTGCCGCGATAGACATAAACTCCTTGCCGCGATGACTCATTTCCATCACCGACATACCCGCATCATGCCAGTCCAGAATCTCAGCCTGGGCCTTTTCCAACACCTCCTGCGGTAATGCCGCAGGACCTGCACTAAAATTAAATACACGTCTCATTTAAAAACTCCCGTTCATATTTGTTATTGCTTGCTTATCGTCAAAACACCTTAATAAGGCATCCCTATTGTTTGGGCACTGGCTGAAACTCAAAGAAGTCAAACGCTGCCAGGGTTAATTGATTCAGGAACAAGGCAATGTAAACATTCTATACTCTTAATCATCGCCTGCGCACTTTCACTGAAATAGACTCCTCCACCTGTAAAAACAGCACGTAGATTGGGGTAAATGTTTTTTATGAACCCCAACATTCCGAGGTTAAAAGTTTTCGTTTGTGAACATGTAAAGAAATCCAAATTAGACTAAAATTATCTCGCTTTAGTGTTAGCCCGCGTTCACGCATCATATTTTTTCACAGAAAATAGCGGTTTTATCAAATAGCACATTTTTGATAAATCTAAAATATTTTGGCTGGTTTCAAACACTTCATTTCTAAAGCCAGCTTCTTTACCCTGTTTCTCTAATGACTGTTTCACTGCACGCAAATAAATAACATCGTTGTTTGCCACTATAGCTTCATCACTTTCTTCGTCATTACTTTCAATAATGTTTAATAACCTGTGCTCACGATCACAAAGAGAACGCCAATAAACATTGAAAGCGGTTTCGCTAAGATTGATTTTTACTTTTTTCATATTCAAGCCCTTTGCTTTTTAAATATTTTTTCGCAAGAAAGGGCTATTTCTTCAAGTTTTCCAGCGTAAGCATGTACAGGCATATTATTTAGCGGACGAACAACATAATGGTCTTTGTTGTTCGGATCAGCGTCATCTTTTATACACATACCTATTGGTAAATTAGAATTTTCCTTAATTTCAACGCCTTATAAACATCTAAACCATAAAACGCTACGACTATAGATTGGTGAAGTTTAATCCTGATAGCTCCTATTTTATGTGCTTTACTCTTTTTTGTTATTTATTTTTTATTGCTTAAATTTTTATTGGTGGTGCCGTTATATGCATCATTCCACGTTCTATCAAATCGTTTTATATACGTCTCATCATCAATATAAGGTGAAAAATTCTTGTGTCTTATAGATTTCTTTAAAATACTTGATTTATTCTCAGAGCCAATTTTTCTCAGTATTTCTATGGCATCATCAAAATCGGAATCTCGACGCCATGCACCACTTAATTTCATACCAAGCAGTTCGTGCCAGCTTGCACTGTAAAGTGTCAGGTGGCTATGTCTAAAAACCACATTATTACTTTTTGTTTCCAGGCCAAAAAATGATACACCATCATTCAGCCATGCGTGTTCTCCGCTAGGAAGATTTTGTTCTTGGCTTACTTGTTCAATGAGTCTAACAAGAAGATCACGTTGTTTATCTGGAAATATCGCATCTATATCACGCGTCATATTTCTACTTCCAAATAGTAGTACGCTAATTACACCACCGGCTGTAACCAGTTCAATATATTCATTTTGTTCCTGTAAAAGGTCGCCTAAACGATTTAGCGCATTTTCAATGTGCATTTTTGATAAAGTTGACGGACTTCCATGATAATGTTTAATGACCATTGTGATGCCCTTAAATAAAATACATAAAATTTTTCACAACTTGGAGATTACGTTTACTAAAAGCTTC
Source organism: Lysobacterales bacterium (assembly GCA_026990095.1). Classification (GTDB taxonomy): domain Bacteria; phylum Pseudomonadota; class Gammaproteobacteria; order Xanthomonadales; family Marinicellaceae; genus NORP309. Next base: position 1,508 of record JALSIL010000175.1, on the reverse strand, counting down.
ACATAATTCTTCGTCTTCTAATAATCGATCACTCTGAAGTTTTATAGGCTGTGCTACTGCACCAACTTCTTCGCACCAAGCCGGTGCAACTTCATGCCTGCATCGCGGTGCGGCATTTAAAACTTCAACTAACCGTTCCATAATACTTGCTTTTACAGCAAGCCGTTTCAAGTCGGTCAATTCTGGCTTTGGTGTTTGTTCGCATGAATACCCTTTTCGATACCATTCCAAAACGCACTCTGAAAATTCAATTTCTTGGCCATTTAGTAAATAATTAGCCATTTGATCGAGAAGCTGGTTTAAAAAATACTTTTTATCACTCATATTTATTAAGTATCACATTACTGGTTTTAAGTTTTCTTTGTATACCTGTGGTGTTTGGGATTTAGGTTTAAGTATGCGTCATATTTGTTTCATGGCAAGATGAAATGACTCATAATAGTCGTTCTATTATTTGCAACAATTTTTTAAGCTGAATATAAGGTGTATTTTACGCACCAAAATTATTTAGTCGTTACCCATAATAAATTTATGCTTGAATAACCCATTGTCGATTTGTGGTGCATAAAATGTGCTCCACCCATCTTTCATGTCGTCGAGGCCCATGAGTGTTATTTCTCCAGCTATTGGCTTCAACATTTGTGGAGAAGTTGAATTCCCAATACGGTATAAATTTCCCTACATCATATAGAGATTTTCCTCGTTACTTATACTCATTGCCTCTTAAAAACTTGATGTTAAACGGATGTCTCTATTTTTTTCTTGAAAATATCCCGGCCTTAATGTCTCAATTTATAATGCCTTTGCCATGGCCAAGTCATACCCCACACGTTGCGGGCTGCCAGCCTTGTTGGTGGCGTCATGGTCCTTATAGTTAATCAGGATTTTGGAGAAGCTTAAGCTAATAACTTCCTGTGGCTGTCCTTCGGCATTCGCCGAAAATGAATAGCCGCTTATGATGCAATCCTCTAAGGTATGCTCCAGGAACTCTTCTACTTTGTCAGTACCCGTGTGTACATACTTAATTATTGCCTTTTTGCTGACAGAGCCAGAGACCGATTCTTTAAACAGTGCCGAGCATGAGCGATCGGCTGTTTTAACTATCCTTACTTGGCTAAGTCTGGGATGGGATATCTCCCGGTTGGAGAGACTGCCCGGCTCCATGGAAACATTGCGTGCTACATTAAAATCCACCGACACAACTGCAATATGGTCACTGTAGCCCTCGGCAGTGACATTGCCTTTAATACCCTCATAATCCAAATAAATTGCCATTGATAAACTCCATTGTCATAGCCAGCTATTACGAAAACTCTCACCAAACCGCAACCGGGCAGTATGCGCTTTGCCTGCCAGAATCATTTGGTTGTTACCCACCATAAATTTACGCTTAATCATCGATTATCGGTTTGTAATGCACCTTCCCCGTCTAAAACCTGCTCTTGCTTTATTCAATCGATCAAAGCACATTAAGTTTATAGCTTACTGCGTATAGCCTTGATAGAAAA